>NZ_CM001488.1:3099500-3252795 GCF_000233695.2 Desulfobacter postgatei 2ac9
CGGATGGAAAAACCAAAGATATGTCGTGCCGTGTTGCTATGCTGAAGATGGAAAAGGATGGGGTGATATGCCTGCCGCCCTCTACTCAAAAACAAAGCGTGACCGACGCATTAAATTAACGTCAGCTACGGATCCGCAAAGCCGGGTTGTCTGTCCGGTTCATCGTTTGCCGGAACTTAATTTGCAGATCGTTACCAAAGCGACATCTGGTTTGTGGAATGAATACATCGAAAGGTATCATTATCTTGGGCATAAGCCGTTGCCAGGTGCCCAACTTCGATATTTCATTACTGCCGGCGAACAGATCGTTGCCCTGGCAGGGTTCGGTGCAGCGGCATGGCAAACCGCACCAAGAGATCAGTTTATTGGATGGACTCATGATCAAAGAAAGGCAAATTTGCATTTGATTGTGAATAATGCCAGATTCCTTATTTTGCCATGGATTCAATCAAAAAATTTGGCATCCAAAGTTCTCTCATTAATCACACACCGACTCCCGGATGATTGGCACAACAAGTATAATATCCGGCCTGTCCTGCTTGAGACGTTTGTTCAAAAAGATCGTTTCGCAGGGACCTGTTATAAAGCCGCAAACTGGCAAATTGTTGGAGAAACTAAAGGGCGGGGTAAATTAGGTGCTAACCCAAAGAAAGGGACGGTGATTGTTCCCATCAAAGATGTTTGGGTTTATCCTCTGGACCAGAATTTTAGGACGTTACTCAAATCAACTTAAAAATGACTAACCCGAATATTTACGTTCAGGTGTCCTTTTTTTCAATCATCTTCAACAGGATATGAAAGCAAAACACAGCCTCAGCCCAAATGGTAATACGGATAACTCCTGATTATGAACGTTATCTTTGCGAAAAACGGTTTCCGGTTTAAAGAACTTGACCTGATCATCCCAACGACTGCGAATTGAACTTTCCATTCCCCCCCTCCCTTGTCAGTTTTAGGTTAGCTTCTCGTACTCTTTTTTTTGTCGAACAATATTTCTACCCACAAAATCCCGATGGAATTATTGTTTTACTATAAAGCAGGAAAAATCCGGTATAATTAGGATACGAAAACAGAATGCAGCTACAGCCCAAATTGCAATACAGGTAACAATGGCGCGAACGTCGTTTTTGAGAAAAGTGCTTTGAGGTTTAAAGAAATTGATCTGGTAATTATCACTACTGCTAATTGTACTTTCCATTTCCCCACCCTTGTACTTTTTAGTTTAGATCCACGTACTATTTCGTACCATGTTTCTTTGTCGGACAATATTTATACCCACCAAATCCCGGTGGCGTTATTGTTTTACTATAAAGCAGAGAAAATCTTACATTAACATTCATTAACTATCATTCATTAGCATTTATTCCTTCATAGCAGAAAAATAATTTAAATGTCAAAAACAAAAATACATTTTTTTTTCGAATCAATGAAACATATTGGAATCAAAACAAAAATTTATCTATTATTTTCTTATGCCGCCTCCCTGATCGAACCCGGCCATAAAAAACAGGCTGTAAACAGAAGCCGGACATGTCCTAAAAGCAGTCAGGTTCGGATATTGCGATAACTACGAAATATTGTCGGAAGGGTTTTGGAAAAACCAACACACTTGAATTCGCAACCTAAGAAACTTAGTTATAAATATTTTTTGACCATTATTTGATCTTGATATAGACTTTTTTAGACTTTTGAAGTTCCTTATTAATCCGGTTGTTTTTCTTTACAGATGATAGCCGGCGACCTACATGTTTAATGGCATTTTCCTCTTTAATGCTATGTTTTTCGCCGACGGTAACGGCACGACGAAAGTTCATTTTACAAAAAAAGAATCAAAGTGACGGCTGACAGACAAGCCAACGATTAACACACGTTTAATAGTATTGAACGTGGAGATCCGCCCCTGATCAAATCCAAAATGAAAAATATTTCAAACCTATATTGAGACAAATTGACGGAACAGATCACCAGGGTTATTGAAGGGTCACTTCGCTGAACGGGCCGACGGCCGCAAATCGGCTTTCATCCAGGGTCTCTATAACCTTGGCCTCACTCAAGGTCATACGTTCTTTTTTGATCATTTTCGAAATCACGGCAGGGGTTGGGCTGCTGGTATTTTTGACATATTGGGCTTCGACGGAAAAATCGTTTTGAACCGGATACCCTTTGATCTGGATAAGGGATTCCCGGATGGGATCCAGCGGTCCCTGCCAATACCGAAGCAGAAAGTTCAATTGTCCCAGCCGTTCGGCTTCAACTCCGAGGGTTTCGGCCAGGCGCCGGTGAAAATCATCATATTGATCAGCGCCGGGCACGGCATCCGATACCCACAGGTGCTGGCGGATCAGCGTGATACTGGCCGCGCTTTTTTTAAGATCCCGGGTCTCCAGCCGCAAATCGGCTTCAATGAATCGACACGGATATCCGCCCACCGTTTTTGTTTCAGGATCCACTGTGATGGAAAATACCGGTTCTGCCACCTCGTAACGGGCGTTTATAATCTGAGCAGTCCCTTCCGTCATGGGGCTATCGACCTGAAGCATCCGTGCATGGTGCATGTTCTCAAACGGCAGGGTCAGAATTTTATTTTTATACCAGTCAATTTCCCGGATCTGGCGCTTCTCCAACAGAAAGTGGGTGGTATCCCGCTGCTCCTTAACCTCACCGAAAAACCGCTTCATCCAGCTTCCGGTGTAGCGGGTCTGTTTGTCCACCAGCATGGCCCGGGGGGTGTACCCAACCCGAAGTTCGGATTCCTGTTTGCCCATGAGGTATTCATCGCTCTGGTAATTGTGGACGAACAGTACGTCACCAAAACAGACCGGAGCAGGCATGGCGCATACCACCGCAAGCCAGAGGCCCAAAAGCATTCCAAAATATTTTATCAATTTTTAAAGCCCCAGCAATTTTTGGTGAAGATAGGATAGACCGAACATGGTCGCCAGCGGAATCCCCAGCCCAAAGACCGAGCCCCATAAAATGCTTCCGCTCGGGTCAAACCCATATGGTTTGATAAAATACAGAAGAAAATTGATGCCGATCCCTGTGAACAGATAGGTATTGTACCATCTGCGTTTGTTTTTTTCCCAATTCTGCAATCGTTCGTTGCGTTCTTTTTCCATTGTCATGATTACCTGCTTCATATTTACGCATAAAACGCCACCCCTGGGCATGGCGCCGGGGTGGCGTGGACTGCTTATTGTTCCGGTCTTATATCCAGTGAGTATTTCTGGATCACTTCTTCTTTGCACGGTTTCGTCATCAGGCTGACGACTATGAAGAAAATAAATCCGACAAATACCCAGTAGAATTGATGCGGTGTGCTGATTTTATTGGCAGGATCACTGAGAAAAAACCAGTGATAGCTGCCCAGTTTATATTGTGCATACATCCATGACCCGGTTGAAAGTATTGTCATTACCAGGATGTTGGCGATGGCAGCGGTTGTAGTACTCCGGGTCCACCAGATGCCTAGAATCAGCGGTGGGCCGACGGAACAAAGGATAACGATAAATGCCGCCCCGGAGATATCCAGAACCAGTGCCGGCGGATTGAATGCGAAGCACATAGAGACGAACACGATCAGTATGGTCATAACGCGTGTGGCCTGTACAGGTTTATTCTCGGGCCAACGGCTGCCAAAGACTTTTCCCACCAGATCCCTTCCCAGCAAAACGTTAAGGACCATGGTCCAGCCCGCGGCTGTAGCCATGGCGATGGCCAGGCCGCCCGCCGCCAGTACGGAAAGGAGGAAGGGGCTTTTCAATCCCTCCACGGCGGCAATCATTGAATAATCGGTGACAGATGCCCCGGCAACACCGTATGCGGTCTTCATGTGTTTGAGTACCCCCATGGCGTCGGTGATGCCTTCGGTCTGCATAAGCGGATGAAGGGTTTCGATCAACACCCTGGCCCCGGTGCCGATAATAACCAGCCCGCAGTACATGGCACCGCCGATGGCTACGGCCCAGAAAACGCTGCGCCGGGCGGACTTGATATCCTGGGTGGTGAAAAAACGAACCACGGTGTAAGGCATGGCGGAAAAACCGAAATGCCATACGAAGAAGAAGCCCACCACGCCGGTCCACGTCGCCATAATGGGGTGGGATGCGGTTTCAGAGACATAGGGCATGTTAAAGAAATTGCCGTTGTTGGCCAGCACCGCGTCGGTCAGACCGTTCAATCCGCCGAAGTTAAAGATTACATATCCGGCGGCCAGTAATGCGGCGACAGTCATGGCAACGCCCTGGAACGCCGTTGAGATGGTTGTGGCAACCATCCCGCCGAAATAGATATATGCAAAAATGACCACGGATGCCAGGATGACGGATACATTGAAAGGAATTTTCAGGATAGCCAGCAAAAAAAGGGCCGTGCCCACGATGGACAAAATGACATATGCCAGTCCGCCGATGAGTGTGGGAATGCCCGCTACGAGGCGAAGCCATTTTGTATCATAGCGGTCTGCGTAATAGTCCGTGAACGATGTCGGGGCATACTTACGCAGGGGTGCAGCTGTCAGCAGGGTTGCAATGGGCATGCCCCCGATGATACCCACGAGTGCCCACCAGAAAGGGTAGCCCAAAATAAAAATAAAGGCCGGCAGCCCCAGAAAACTGGCCGGGCTGAAATATGTGGCGGCCAGCGCCGACCCGTTAACGATGGGGCCGACTTTTCGTCCGGCCACATAGAAATCGGACGAATCCATGGATGCCTTACGCGAATACCATCCGATATAAAATATCACTGCAAAATAGAGTACGGAACCTAAAATGACGATTGGATTAACACCCATTTGCTGCCTCCTTAATATGTCGCTGCCGATCAGTTTTCGTGAACAATATTGGCACCCGTGTGCGCATCCTGTGTCTGGCGGTTTTTTCTGGCCTTTATTCTCTCTTCTCTTTTTTCCTCAAACCTGTAGTAGAGAAAAGAGATTATTATGTTCATCAGCCAGAGGCCGACAAGCCAATTATAGAAGTAGCAGGCCGGCACCCCCATAAATTTTTTCAGTGGAAACCCGGGGATTGTCATTTCCAAAATCATGAAGATGCCAATCCAGCCATACATCAACGCCGTTCCTGCCCAGAATATCTTCGGCATACCCTTAAACATCTGTCGTCCTCCTTTTTAGATTTCCTTTGTATAGAATTTCAGGAACCCTTTCCCGATGTCCGCCTCCCCCATTTACGCAACGCCCAGAGAAAACCAAAGATCTCAAAAACGTCGAATGAAATTATGTAAAAAATAAAGATAAAACAATCAGGAGAAGACTGATTTTCATGTCCGTTGATAACCTGAGTGCTTTGTAGGTGAATGGGTATGGGATTGTCTATGAAAAAACCTACAAAATACCGGTCAGATCGGCAGAGCCGATCCTGCGGAACATCTCAATCTCACAGGAGATGCCGCTAAAAAAATTTTTATCCCCAAGGCCGGATGATGCCATGTTTCAGGCTCTTGATAATCTTTTTATTCTTTGTTATACCTTGCTTGGAAAAATGACAATATCTGCCGCCTGGTATCATGATTTTGAGCGGTACATCTTATCTGACATTATTTCGGAGAAATCCATGCATCGTGAAAATTATATGAATGCCCTTCGGGAAGATATCGTGGATACCATAACTACACACCTGACACCGATGGCCCAACGGTACGGTTACAGCGACATACCTCTGGAGACCAATGTAAAATGGCGTCCCATGGTGCTGGTCATCGGCAACTATTCGTCCGGCAAATCTTCCCTGATCAATGAATTTCTGGGTGCAAAAATTCAGGACACAGGCCAGGCCCCCACAGATGATTCATTCACCGTACTGACCTATGATGATTCCGTGCCGGAAACAGAAGGAATACAGGTGGTGGAACAACGAGACGGCAAGTCCCTGCTGAATGATCCGGAATACCCCTTTTCCACCCTTCGCAAACACGGCCAGCGTTTTGCAGCCCATTTTCAACTGAAAAGAATAAACTCGCCTTTTTTGAAAAATCTTGCCATCATTGATACCCCCGGTATGCTTGACAGCATTTCCGAGATGGACCGCGGATATGATTATCAGGAGGTCCTCGGTGATCTGGCCCAGAAAGCCGGACTGGTGCTGGTTCTGTTTGACGCCCATAAGGCCGGAACCGTGCGGGAGGCCTATAAAAGCATTCGGGAGACGCTGACCGCCCATACCTCTGAAGATCGAATCATCTTTGTACTCAACCGTATTGATGAATGCACCACTTTTAATGATCTGCTGCGGGTTTATGGAACCTTGTGCTGGAATCTTTCCCAAATTACCGGACGAAAGGATATCCCCATGATCCGGATGACCTATTCGTCCAATGCATCCACCATCAACAAAAATCCGGCAACTCAGCCCCCGTTTCTCCCCCTTCTTGAAAATCAACGGGAGGATTTAAAACAGACCATTTTAAAAACTCCCTTGCGCAGACTGGATCATCTGGCCACCTATCTGGAGATTCACGGGGAGCGTCTGGCCCATTATATTGAAGCACTTCAGGCCTTTGCCCTGGAATTCCAAAGTTTCCGCATAAAAAAAATGGTTATCGGGCTTCTGATCAGCCTTCTGGGAGGAGGCCTGATTGCCTTTACCTTGATGATGCTGGCCGGAATGGCGGATCCCACCATCCTGTTGTCCGTGGGCGGTATCGGTGCCGGTCTGATTATGACTTTATGGCTGGCATTTTTCCAGAAAAAGCTGGAACAAAAATTTCGCATCACTCGGCTGGAAGATCTTGATACCCTCACTCCCATTACAGACCAGACCCGCAAAGACAGTTGGGGCGCTATCCGGGATCTGGTATATCAGCATTTAAAAAACAACAAAGGCGATTATACCCTTTATGAGCTCAAATTGGATCGATTTGACATCCGGCAGGTCAATGAAAATGGCACACAAAAGATTCGGGAGGCCTTGAGCGAATTCCGGAGCATGTCTAAGGATGATTTGGAAGAATGGGAAAAAAACAGTGTGGTCCGAGAAGCTTATAAAAAGGAAAAAAAGAAAAAAAAGGAAATGGCCGAGGCCGAGCTTCTGACAGACACGATACGGCATTTGTACTAATCAAATAAGGCCATGATGGCCATTGCCACAGATGAAACAAAGAGAAGCAACGATGAAAAATTTCCTTGCTCCGGAAGAATTGGCCCCAACCCTGGTCTCCTGGGGAGCAAACAAAGCCAATAAATTAATTTTGCATCTTCTTCTGCTTGGCTTTCTGGCCGGAGCCTATATCGGTTTTGCTGCCCACCTGGCAACTGTTGTTGGAACCGGTGCATTCGGCTGGATTGGTTTAAAAAAATTTTTTATGGGTGCGGTCTTCAGCGTTGGTCTGATGCTGGTGATCATCCCTGGTTCAGAACTTTGGACAGGTAACACCATGATGACCATGGCCCTGCTCGACAAAAAAATCACCTTGATCCAGATGGTGCGTAACTGGTTCTGGGTCTATCTTGGTAATTTGCTGGGATCTGTCTTTCTCGCCTGGATGATCGTTTCTCAAACCGGTCTCATGGATGGTGTTTTTGGCGCCACCGCTTTGCAAATAGCAACAGCCAAAGTGACCACAGAAATTGCCGGCAGTAACCACAACCTTGCCTATTTCTTCCGTGCTGTCGGTTGTAACTGGCTTGTTTGTCTGGCTGTATTGCTGGCCATTTCTGCCCAGGAAATCAGTGGTAAGATTTTGGGGATTTTTTTCCCGATCATGGCCTTTGTGACAGCAGGTTTCGAACACGCCATTGCCAACATGTACTTCATCCCTGCGGGAATCTTTGCCAAGCAGTTGCCGTTAGCTGTCAGAGGCTCAGCCATTGACGCTACATTACTGACCAGGCTCAACTGGTCCAGCATGTGGCATAGTAACTTGATTGCCGTCACCCTAGGAAATTTTATCGGTGGTGGAATCTTCGTTGGCGTTGTCTACTGGCTGGTCTATCTTCGTAAAGAAAATTCCAGATAGGAACGAGTCTTCAATAACTTGCCCATTTTGATATATCCGGGTTAAGTTATTTCGATCTCATTCCTGAATGTGGACAAAGTGTTTATTGTTTGATAATCTTTTTATTCTTTGTTATACCTTGTTTGAAATAAAAAAGGAGGTTCCTATTCCTTTGTCAACGCTACAATCTAAGGCGATTGTGGGGGCCCGGAAATATTTACCCCCCCCCTGCTGGAATATTGTGATGCCCGGAACGTGACTATCCGGGTTGGAGATATATATAAACTCAGAGTAGCTTAACTCATAAACTTTTTTTTATTGGCAAGGAGACAAATATGGAAGAGGCGAAGAATGCTGACAACGTTGGGGATGCTGTAAAAAAAAAGAGTTTTTTAAAAAAGATACTCTTAACCAAATGGTTTGTCATCACAGTGTTGATCCTGGGCGTTTCCGGGTATGCGGCATGGTGGGGCTGGGGTATGAATTGGTGGACGGATTTTTCGGCAAAAATAGGCGGTCAAACCCATGGGACGCAAGTTGCCCAGAAAATAGACGCAGACCATGACACTGATAGCACGGCAAAAGACACCACACATGGCACCCAGACCACGCATCAGCCCGCGCTACAAAAACAGGATTCCCACGTAACCGCCCAGCATACGCCCGAACCCCAAAATCACACAACCCCTCAAACCACTTTTAATAAGACCGCCGATGAACATAAAACAGTCACTCATGCGCCCTTAAAACCGGCTGCCGAAAATGTAACGGCGCATGCCGCGCCAGTGGTTCGCACAGGTCCCCATGGAGTGGCCTTTGTGGATGCCTGCATCCGCCCCCTTGATTATGAGTTAAACCACAGGTTCTGGGGATGGCGGCCCAATGACATCATCAGATTTACCGATAATATCAATAAATTGCAATTGGGCATTTTGGAAGTGACCCGCAGAACAGCTGTGGCATTGGCCGAAAACCTGTCACGGACCGGAAGCACCGACGCATATATTCCCAGTCTGGAATACGCCATGAACTCATTCATGATCAAATCCACCGAATATATGTTTCCATCGGCTGAAAACAAATATCAGGAGGGGTTGGACGAGTGGCGAAATTATCAGAAAATGCTGGAAAAAGGGGAGGCTAATTTTTACCGGCGGATAGACAACCTGGTTCCTTTGCTCAAGGCATATGAAAGCATCCTGGGCAGTTGCGATGAAAATCTGGTCAAGGAATTGGGAAAGATCAGTACCTTTAAGGCCGATGATGTCTTTTATTACACAAAGGGCGTGGCAACTGCCATGGCCACAATCCTTGAGGCAGTGGCCGTGGATTTTCACGACACCATCTCTGATCAGGGCACGGATCTAATCCATCACGCTGTTGAAGCCCTTCATCATGCCTCGCACCTGGACCCCTGGATCGTTCTGGAGGGCAGCCCGGACGGCGTATTAGCCAATCATCGGGCCAACTTAGCAGCCTCTATAAGCCATGCCCGCTTCTATCTTGACGTACTCTCCAGGTCACTAACAGGCAACCTGTAACGCATTTTTTTAATATGGGCGTACGCGATAGTGCCCGCCATTCATCCTCTTTAAAAATTCCCACAAACAAGAAACAAGCGTATAGCAACATCATGCCTTTGAAACAAAGGGCATGATGAATATTTGATTTTTTTTGGACATCTTTTAAAGCGGATTATTATGAGACGGATTTTCAGGATTATATAACCGTCTAAGATCGTTTGCTTATATTTGTGAAAGCCCCCTTTTCAGTTTTCTGAAGTAAGGGGGCTTTGCTTTTGGGGTGGGATTAGGTTAGATTAGCCAACTGGAAGGATTACTTTACGGTATTGTTCGTTGAGAACTTCCGCCATGGCAAGATAAATAGCGCTCAGTCCGCAGATGATACCTTCAAAACCGGCAATTGTTCCGATAAGATGTGAACCTGTCCAGTCTTTGACTGCAAGAAGAAAAAACAATACCGTCAACGATGCAAAAACAAATTGAAGCCCTCTGTTCGATTTTAATGTTCCGAAAAACATGAACAGTGTAAAGATGCCCCACATGAAAAGGTAGCAAGCCATGAATTTTGCGGGCGTCGGATCTGCCCAGCCGAGTTTAGGCAACAGGATAAGCGCCACCAGAGTCAACCAGAAGTGACCATAGGATATGAATGCTGTAACTCCAAATGTATTCCCTTTTTTAAACTCAAGAATGCCGGCGATAATCTGCGCCGTACCCCCGTAAAAAAGGCCCATTGCCAGAATCATGGAACTGATTTCAAAAAAACCGGCATTATGAATGTTCAAAAGCACAGTTGTCATTCCAAAGCCCATCAGTCCGAGAGGTCCCGGATTTGCTAATCTTTCGTCTTTCATCTTCTTACTCCTGTCTCCAAATAATTAAAAAAAAACGGTAAAAATACCCCTTATAAAAACTCTTCTCTGTAAACCTGCCCGGAAGATTCCACAAGAGGGGGGGAAGGGAATCCGTCAGGTGATTAACAGACGATTTCAAAGCATCTGTAATTTTTTTGTCTCTTTTTAAAAAAATCTTCTCTGCCAACCTGCCCGAAAGATTCCACAAGGGGGGGGAGGGGAATCCGTCAAGCAGTTAACAGATGGTTTCAAAGCATCTGTAATTCTTTTTAGTCTCTATTCATACACAATCTCAGCAGTAAGCAAGTCTTAAAAGCAATCTCACAAAATCTTTAAATTTTTATTCAATACCTTCGCCACTAAGCAGCCTTTTTCTCCCCATGAATCCGTCCTAAGACAGGAATCTTTTCAAATAGCTGCACAATATTAATCGGTTTTGTGTTTTCAGGAAGTATTTTAAATATTTCCTGTGCATAACGAAGGCCGTGATGACGGGCTTTCAGGTCGAGAATACTTTTTTCACCGGATGTCACCAGCATTGCCTGAGAAACATTGACCATCCACATGGATAAATTGGCGGAGTTGATGACTGAGTGTTCTTTTATGACCATGAAATCCTCAAGACCCCAGTGTTGTTTTGCATCACGAAAGTTAAATTCAATCTGGAATCTCAAACGGTAATAGTCAATGATATTTTTCCAGTCAAGTTCAAGATCGGTGCTAAACAGAATTACGGTGGCTATCTTACCCGTTTTTACGTTTTTTTTCTCTATGATTACTACGTTCAGAGCGTCAGTAAATTTTTTGTGTATCACGTTCATTTGGTAGATGCGGGTGAGGATCTGTTTTTTTGTCTCTTCTGATTTTAGATGCGCCGCAGGAAGATTTTTATAATCAACTTTGTCACCATAAACTGGGAGCCGCCCCTTGCCGGAATAGACTCCATCCCACTTGAAATACAGGGCGGAGTTGTTGCGTAATTTAGAGATTAGATCCAAACCGACTTGTCGTGTCATTTGAACAGCCGCATTATTGCCAAATGCACCGTCATATAGAAAGTAAACAGGTTGGAGCGTCTCCCCAATCAGCTTTAAAAGTTTTTGCAGCATGGTCTGTACCTGCGTCATCTCTGCATTGAGTACAACATTGCGGTTGTTCTTGTTTTTTGAACCTTTGGGGTCTTCCTCGACCTTGCTTTTCTTTTTTGCTTTTCGTTGTTACAGGCTTTTTCGACTTTGGCTTTGGAAGCATCTGTTCTATCAAGATTGGCCATGAAGTTCGTTTTTCAACATCCAGCAATGAAAGGGTTTGAAAGGCAATACCAGGAACTGCACGTGAGTAGATAGAAGAGAAAAACCTGCCAAGACCAAAGGTTCTCTTACCTGACTTGGTTACTGTTGTGGCATCGCCCGCAATAAGAATGATGCTTGATTTTTTCAAAAATGTTTTCGCTATTGCCCAGTTGAGTGAACACCAGGGAATATTTTTTGAAAAAAAGCGTTGTATAGTACGATAGCTGCATCCTTTCTCTGTCCAGCGACTGATACCCAGCATGGTAATTCTACCTGTCATCATCAGCAAGGCTTGACTGATAATCAGAAGGTGACGGTAAGTGTTTATGTCAAGTAAGGGGTGCATACAAGTTAAAAGTGTGGTAATTTCATTCATGAGCAGTTTTTCCTTATAATATGCTTTGTAGTGATCGTATATCATAACAGAATAACTGCTCATTTTCATACTCAACTCAATTTTAGTTTGGCGAAGGTATTGTTATTAGCAAGCATTTAAATACTTATTAGCAAGCATTGTGCCATCGAACCATTACGGCTTTGTCGAGCCGGTTTATTGCCGCAAACAATAAATCTATCCACCTATTATCATTATTAAAAATATGGATATTTTAGTTCTGCTCGAAAAGAAGGGGTGGCTGGAAAGGCTTTAAGGAAAAAAAATGCTTTGAGCGGATATGTCCCAGACTACCCAACACCAAAAAATAACTTATTGAAATATAAACAAATAAATAAATGGGCGTTTTTGTCCCATTTGGGGCCAACTCGACCCACAAAACATTGTTTTCGGATGGTGTTTATATAGCGCTTATGAGCCCGTGAGCCATCATTTTGCGATAAAGTGTCCTGCGGGAGATACCCAGTTTTTCAGCGGCTTGTTCTCTGTGCCACCGGCAGTTATTAAGGGCAGAAAGAATAAGCTGCTTCTCAAACCGGGCAGCGGCATCTGTCAGCGGAAGCTCTGTTTCTGAATCGGAAACGGTAACGATTCCGGAGGGCGGTTGAGGCTGAATTACAGGGGGGTCGATATCCGGGAGAGCCATAAAATCAAGGCTGTTGAAGGTAACGTATCTGCGAAGAACATTCTGCAACTCCCTGACATTTCCGGGCCAGTGGTAATTGTATATCTTTTTTATGTCTTTTCCGGGCAAAACATCAAAGTGAAGGGGTGAATCCATCTGGCTGAAAAAATAATCGGTAAGGAGAGCAAGGTCTTCCTTGCGTTCACGAAGGGGCGGAATATCTATTGGTATCACATATAGACGGTAAAAAAAATCGCTGCGGAACCTGCCTTTTTGAACCTCCTCCCATAAATTCTGGTTGCTTGCGGCAACAATTCTGAAATCGGAATAAAGCACCTCAGTACTCCCGACCGGCGAAAACCCGCCTCCTTCTATCGCCCGCAAAAGCTTGACCTGCATGCTCAAGGAAAGTTCTCCAACCTCATCAAGAAACAGGGTGCCGCCCTCTACATTGGAAAGAAAGCCCTTCTTATCACTATATGCACCGGTAAAGGCGCCTTTTACATGACCAAAAAACTCATTTTCCAAAAGAGCTTCAGAAATAGCACCACAGTTGACAGGAATAAATGGTGCGTCTTTTCTTTGACTGGTATCGTGTATGGCTCTTGCAACCAGCTCTTTTCCTACCCCGGATTCGCCGTAGATAACAACACTGTCAGCACTGGCTGCCGCCCGTATAATTACATCATAGACCTCCTGCATTTTTTTACTTTTGCCGATGATATTGCAGAACTTGAAACGCTCACCCATAGAGGACTGCAACAGTGAATACTGTTGCTGGAGCTGTTCGGATTCACGCTTCATGGCCTCTTTCTGAATTTTGCGAAGCGTAATATCCTGAAGTGTTGTCACTGCCCCTGTAATGTTGCCTTCATCATCAAAAACAGGGGCCGCCAAAAAATATATATATCTTGGTTTTCCGTTAAAATTTTCAAAATAGTCTGTTGCTTCCCAGGCATTGGGCACGATGCTGGACTGGGCCGGTTTTTTTGTGCCATATTTCTCAAGAAATTTTTCATAGTCCTGCTCGACCACAAGATCGGCCAAAATAGGTCTTTTTTTTGGATAAAAAATCTTCCACTGATCGTCCGTGCCGACAATCTCCTCAGCGGAAACACCGGTGAGAAGTTCACAGGCTTTGTTCCAGGCCTTTACCTTGTGGTCGGTCCCTATGGCAAACTGGGCAATCGGCGTATATTTAAGCACAATAAAATCCTGCCCCGAAAACAGCTGTTTTTTCTATAACACTCAACATTTTCCCTGATATTCTTTAAGTTTATCAACTTACGCCCAAAAGCCCAACAGACTGCATTTATACCATTTTATACGGATTATAAAAAGGTGATTTTGTATATGGCTGAATAGCATACTCAACCCACTGTGAACAAAGGTTACAACAAAATTTAAAAAAAAAGGAAACAAAATTAGTTCGTATTCCTCCAGAAACATCCTTTTTGTCCGATTGTGAGCAAAGCTCTTCTTCGAACCCGCGTTGGGTGAAAATTTAACCATCGGAATATTCAATCTGTGGTGAAAATTTTCATCCGCCTTGGACTTACACAAAAAGTCTTATTTCTGTACGGATACGAACGAAACCTGTCTCCCTTTTTGTAAATATAAATCGCTTCTGCTAATTTCGCTTTTTGCGGTAGATTGGCAAAAATATACGGCTGCCACAAGGAAATCAATACCTATCTGCGACAACAAATCGTTATCAGGTCAGGTCTTGAATTGTAATAAAAATAACAATCTTAAGACCCGACCCTAAATTCCATTTCTGAAATTCTGCCGGCGCAAAGAAGGAAAAAACATCACCAATGCAAAGAAGAAAAAATCATCACCAGCGCTACGAAAAAAAGAGCTGATGAGAATATCCGTGCGGTTTGAACTGCAGTGCATTGATCAGAACCGACTGGATCAGACAAAGACAAAAATTTGGTAAAAACGGACCATGCATAGATAAAACGAAATACTATCTGAATAAGGATAGTGGCAACGACGACAAACCAACGATTCATAACTTTTTCGGTAGACATTGGGACCCCCCCCCTTTTTTTTGTTGAAATTGTAATTAAACATTCCTGAAGAATTAACTACACTTTCAGTCTGCCGGGGAGAAAAGTGCTAAGCACTTGCTAAGCCTAATTTATTTAAAAGCTAAGAGCGTCTAAAATTCTGCGATCCCCCCCGGATCGATCGCAGCAACTTATTCACCTTAAGTAGGCTTGTTTAAACATTTAATGATTGTTGTTTCGTAAATATTCGGGTTAGTAATAATTTTTTCTCCCATCTCAAAAAAAGCGGGACACTATCATAAAATATTGATACAAGAAGAAGCATGGTATCTTCTTGTCAAAAAATATCAGCAGTGTGCATGCATCAAATTGATGGTCAGACTATTGATCTGCAGGCTGATTCACAGCCATATATTTCAATCCCAGAGAGCGAATATCTGGAATTAAGAAACCAGGTGGGGTATTGGAAAGGCATGCACCAAAAAGCTCTTTTGCGGGAAGAAGGGCTCAAGCAAGAAATAAAAGAAAAAGATGGCCAAATCCGGGATCTGAAAAACCGATTATTTGGGAAAAAAACCGAAAAGAGACCTTCAAAAACAGAAAAAGCCAATCCAAAATCAAATGAAAACAAAAGGCCTCGTGGTCAACAACCTGGAAGTGAAGGTCACGGCCTGACAGAGCGTCCTGATCTTCCTGTAGTATACGAACAAGCTTGTTTTCCCCAAAATCCAGTATGCCCTTGTTGCGGGTTGCCCTATACACTTGATGGGAGTTCAGGACCTGAAACCCAAATTATTGAGGTTGACGTCAAAGCCTACACAAGGAGAATTGTCCGTCAGACAGGAACAAAAATATGCTCGTGCAAAGGGGTGCCTCAAACGATTACTGCGCCAATGCCTCCAAAGCTGATGCCCAAAAGCCCATACGGAATTTCAATCTGGGCAGACGTTTTGTTGAACAAATTTCGTTATTGCCAGCCGACCAATCGTCTTTTAAATCATTATGAGGAGCTTGGTTTACCCATTTCAGCCGGTACAATTTCAGGCGGCTTGAACAATCTCAAAGAATTATTTGAACCCATCTGCAACAGGCTTTACCTTCAACAAATGACCGAAGACAGATTCCATCAAGATGAAAGCAGCTGGAAGGTTTTTGAAGAAATTGAAGGTAAAATCGGAAATAAATGGTGGTTATGGGTCAGTCGTTCTGAATCCGTTGTCTATTTCCTGATTGCGCCGGGACGAGGTGCAGATATTCCGATATCATATTTTAAAAATACCCGGAAAGGTAAAATCATTGTTGTCTGCGACCGATACAGCGCCTATAAATCACTGGCTAACAAAATGCCTTTCATTATTCTGGCCTTTTGTTGGGCACACGTCCGCCGTGATTTCCTGGATGCAGCCAGGAAGTATCCGGAATTGGAAGAATGGGCGTTTTGCTGGATTGAGAAAATCGCACAGCTGTATCATATAAACAACCTTCGTTGTGCAGCCTTTGATAAAGCATTACCTGTGCAATGGCAGTCGGAATCATTCAAAAAGCGACATGAATCTGTGATTAACAAGATGAATGAAATGACGCAGGACCGAGATGCATTTATAGAATCACACAATCCCGATGACCCTAATTCCACCCTGTTATCCAATGCTAAATACAAAATTTTGAAAAGCCTGAAAAACCATTGGGACGGATTGAGTGTGTTTGTTGAACACCCGGAAGTCCCCATGGATAATAATAAAGGTGAAAATGCCATTCGGAATCCAGTAACAGGTCGTAGAAATTTTTATGGTTCAGCAAGTGTATGGAGCGCTCAACTGGCAGCAATGATGTTTTCACTTTTTAAAACCTTGGAGTTGTGGGGACTGAACTGTCACCACTGGTTAAATTCGTACCTTAATGCCTGCGCTCTAAACCATGGGAAAGCGCCTGAACAATTATCACGGTTTCTTCCCTGGGAAATGGATAAGGCCCGCCTGGAGAAATTGTCAAAACCGATAGATACCTCATGATCCGATACTGTGGCCGGGATTTTACCCGAACAGAAATAACACAGATCAAGGCTCTCATAAAAAACAATCCCCAGTTCAACCGAACGCGACTTTCAATAGAGGTGTGCCGGATTCTCCAATGGTTCAAACCGGATGGAAAAACCAAAGATATGTCGTGCCGTGTTGCTATGCTGAAGATGGAAAAGGATGGGGTGATATGCCTGCCGCCCTCTACTCAAAAAACAAAGCGTGACCGACGCATTAAATTAACGTCAGCTACGGATCCGCAAAGCCGGGTTGTCTGTCCGGTTCATCGTTTGCCGGAACTTAATTTGCAGATCGTTACCAAAGCGACATCTGGTTTGTGGAATGAATACATCGAAAGGTATCATTATCTTGGGCATAAGCCGTTGCCAGGTGCCCAACTTCGATATTTCATTACTGCCGGCGAACAGATCGTTGCCCTGGCAGGGTTCGGTGCAGCGGCATGGCAAACCGCACCAAGAGATCAGTTTATTGGATGGACTCATGATCAAAGAAAGGCAAATTTGCATTTGATTGTGAATAATGCCAGATTCCTTATTTTGCCATGGATTCAATCAAAAAATTTGGCATCCAAAGTTCTCTCATTAATCACACACCGACTCCCGGATGATTGGCACAACAAGTATAATATCCGGCCTGTCCTGCTTGAGACGTTTGTTCAAAAAGATCGTTTCGCAGGGACCTGTTATAAAGCCGCAAACTGGCAAATTGTTGGAGAAACTAAAGGGCGGGGTAAATTAGGTGCTAACCCAAAGAAAGGGACGGTGATTGTTCCCATCAAAGATGTTTGGGTTTATCCTCTGGACCAGAATTTTAGGACGTTACTCAAATCAACTTAAAAATGACTAACCCGAATATTTACTGTTCGACATACGACTTTTCATTGTTCTCTACCATTTCAAATCTCCCTCTCCTTTCCTACTCCTACCGATTTTCTGTTGGATCGCCGCATCCACCTTTCGGTGTGCTTAGGTAAAAAAAAATAAGGTCCTTGGTTAGAAAAAAGACCTTGTACGGTTCGAACAAGGCCCTTTGCCTGAACGATATCCGAATTGAAAATCTCTACCTTTTTCCTTTAATGAATGCAAGAACTCTTTATTAGAATTTGCTTCTCTATCAACCCATATGATGATCTGGTCAAAAGTCAGGCAAAATGAGCAAGTTATTTAAGACCGGTTCCTAAAGTTGCCAGCTTGACCGGGTTGGCCATTTATAGTACAAATTTTTTTCATTTTACCGGCAGCAGGAAACTTAATTTATGATATCTGAAAAAGTGATTCAGGAGCTCAAAGAGATCTGTGGTTCCAAATTTGTCAGCAGCAACATGACGGACCGCATCCTGTACAGCTATGATGCCACACGCAAACAATTCCTTCCGGATGTGGTGGTGCATCCTGCGGATGCCCAGGCCGTATCGCGGATCATGAAGCTTGCCCATCACCACCGTATCCCGGTTTATCCCAGGGGGGCCGGCACCGGATTCACCGGTGGCGCCCTGCCGGTCCACGGAGGAATGGTCATGGGGATGAGCCGAATGAACCGCATCCTTACTATTGATCAGGAAAACCTTGTGGCCGTTGTGGAACCCGGTGTCGTGACCGGGGACTTTCAAAAGGCTGTGGAGGCCATGGGGCTGTTTTATCCCCCGGATCCGGCATCTTTGAACGTCTCCAGCTTAGGCGGGAACGTGGCCGAATGCGCAGGCGGTCCCCGGTGTGTCAAGTACGGCGTGACCAAGGACTATGTTATCGGCCTGGAGGTGGTGACGCCCACAGGCGATCTGATGGAAACCGGTGGCACCACCATGAAGGGGGTAGTGGGATACGACCTGACCAAGCTCTTCTGCGGTTCGGAAGGAACCCTGGCCGTTATCACCAAGATCATTGTCAAGCTGCTTCCCAAACCCCAGGCCAAGAAGACCATGCTGGTGGTGTTTGATGCCATTGACGGTGCTGCCAAGGCCGTATCCGCCATTATCCGCGAGAAGATCATTCCCGCCACCCTGGAATTCATGGACGGCCGGACCCTGGACTGCCTCAGGCAGACCGCCGGGTTGTCCTTGCCTAAAGGCGCCGGAGCGGCCCTGATTATTGAGGTGGATGGCGACACGGAGTTCCTGGATAAGCAGGCCCAAAGGATTTTGAACGTGATTGAATCTCTCGGCGTTCTGGAGAACCGGGTGGCGAATACGTTTGAGGAAAGCGAAGAGATCTGGAAAATCCGCAGGGCAGTATCCCCCTCATTGAGAAAACTTCAACTGGAAAAATTCAACGAAGATATCTGCGTACCCAGGTCCAGGCTACCGGAGATGATCCGGCGGATCGAAAAGATTTCCGACCACTATAACCTGCCCATTGTGAACTTCGGGCATGCCGGCGACGGAAATATCCATGTCAATATCATGGCGGACAAATCCGATGCTGAGCAAATGGCCAAGGCGGATCAGGCTGTTGAGGCGCTGTTCCGGGCAACCCTGGAACTGGGCGGAACCATGAGCGGAGAACACGGCGTCGGGATCATGAAGGCCCCTTATCTTTCCCTTGAGCTCTCAAGTCAGTCCATCCAATATATGAAAATACTAAAAAAAGCCCTGGACCCGCATAATATTCTCAATCCGGGAAAGATTTTTCCAGACGATGCCCACGCGCTTCCAGGAGAGATGAAATGAAAGATCTGGAACAATACCGGGAGTGGAGCCAGGCCTGTGTCAAGTGCGGTGCCTGCCGGGCCACATGCCCGGTGTTCAAGGCTGAAAACCGGGAAGGCGCTGTGGCCCGGGGAAAAATCGCCCTTGCCCAGGCCATGATGGACGGGCAACTATTTGCCGAAGAGAGACTGGTCCATGAACTGTCCCAGTGCCTGCTGTGCGGCAGTTGCACCCACCTGTGTCCCAACCAGGTGCCTACCTCGGAGATTGTGGCTGCGGCCCGCAGGGAGGTGGCCCGGAAAAATGGGCTGTCCGGATTTGGAAAAGGCGTGGCGGCTTTGCTGACGCATAAAAAGGCCATGGACTGGATGAGTAAAGGTTCAGATTTGGCATCCAAACTCCTGTGCCGGCAGATTCCCGACACAAGCGGCCTGCGACTGCGGTTTCCTGTGCCGGGCATACCTGAGGAACGCACCTTTCCAAAACCGTCATTCAAACCCTTTTTAAAGCGTGAACTCCGGCAGACGGTTTCCCGTTCAGCAGGCCCCAGGGTGCTGTTTTTTACCGGTTGCGGTATCAATTATATATACCCTGAAATCGGTGAGTATCTGGTGCGAATTCTCAATTTTATGGAAATTCATGTGACACTTCCCGACGAACAGGTCTGCTGCGGGCTTCCAGCCCTGTCCGCCGGTGCGGGGGATGCGGTGGAGACCCTGGCCAAAAAAAATTTAAAGGCTTTAAAAATCCACGCGTTTGACTATGTGCTCACGGCCTGCGCCTCCTGTTACGGGGCATTGGCCGGGATTTATCCTACGCTTGGGACAGACTATGTGCCCTTTGCCGAAAAGACCCGGGACATCATGGATTTTTTGATGGATATGGGCCTGGCAGCCAGACTGGAAGCGCTTCCCCGATCAGCGGACCGGGTTAAGGTGACCTATCACGATCCCTGCCATCTGCGGAATCACGGTCTGACCCGCCCCCCCAGGCAGTTGCTTTCTGCCTTGCCCCAGGTCGACTATGTTGAGATGGCGGATGCCGCAACCTGCTGCGGTCTGGGCGGGACCTTCTCCGTTCACCATTACGAAACCAGTCAAGAGATCGGTAACCAAAAGGCGAAGCATGTTGCCCAAAGTGGGGTCCAGATCGTGGCAACGGCCTGTCCGGGATGCATAATTCAACTTCAGGACAGCCTTAACCGCCAAAAGATTCCTGCCAGGGCAGTTCATCTTCTGGAACTGGTCAGCCAGGCACTGCCTGTCAAGTAATGTAATAAAAAGCTGCTGTGATCATGCCGGAAATACAGACAATGATGAATGATATGGCCAATTGTCGAAAGAGTTTGCGGCTGCCAAGGGTAAAAACATAAAAAAGTTTTACAAGTGTATTTGAGATGGCACCAATCACAAGATTTAAACTGGCCCAATCCAATGAAACGATTCCTGCTTTTTGTGCATCACTTAAAGAAAAGGCGATGGCGTCGACATCAACCAGGCCGCTGATAATCGAAACAAGCGGCAACCAACGGTCTCCAAAGTAAATTGTTGCCAGCCGGGTCAGGATCAGTATCGCGCTGAAAATTATACCGAATGTGATGGCTGATTTCAGGCAGAACGGATTCTCCAGCTTCATCAGGGCCTTATTTTCAGCACTTTCCTTATTCCGTTTTAACGAAAAATAGAGCGCAAGAAGGATTCCCGTTGTTCCCATAATCACCATTGGCAGGACAATATTTTTCATCATCTCATAGTTCACAATGGCAATTTCAAGCAGCAATCTCGGGAACATTATGGAAGATGCGAGCAGGATGGCAACTGCAAAGCTTCTGTTGAAAGCCGGAGATTCCAGGCTTCTTTTCGCAAAAGAGACCGTGGTGACGGTTGAAGAGGCCAATCCGCCAATAAAGCCGGTCAGGCCGATACCTGCGCCGGGTCCAAGTATTTTGACGGCAATATACCCCACCAGACTGATAAACGAGACCAGCACGACAATTAACCAAATTTTGTAAGGGTTTAGGGCTTTCAGGATGTTATACAGCCAGAGGATATCAATGTTTTTTTCAAGGGTCTCCCCTTCAAGGGGCAGTGTTTCACCTTCCTTTTTGAATTTTCCGGTGATCACGTTTCCTTTATGCGATTTTACCGTAAAGGGTCCGAGTTGCTCTCCGGAACTTTTGTACAGGAGAACAACGTCTCCCGAAGCAAAGGATGGGATATGATCCATTCTAATGCAAAGTTCACTGCTGCTTTCATCGTAGGCGTGAACCGTGCCAAATGTGGTTTTCATATAATCAGACAATGGCTGGTTGGGGAAAACAGGAAGAATGATGAATGTTATAATCAGGAATTTTATTCCGGCCTGAAGTTCAAACAGCTGTATTTCTTTGGTGAAGGATTGAATCGCCTTTTTTTGTGATAAAATGACCAGGACTACGATGGCAATGGCAATGGCCATTTCTTTGAAACCGATAACGATCAACACGCCGAGGAAAAAAGTCAGTATTACCGCAATTTCAGTCGTGATGCCTGCATCCCGTTTGCGATTAATCCAGTACCCACTCAATAGAAAGGACAATATACCTAAAAATCCGCCCAAAATGATCCAGGGACTTTGGAAAAATTGGCTCAAATATCCTGAAACCGATCCAATCAAGGCAATCAGGATAAAATCACGCGTCCCTGCATGGGGATTTTCAGATCCGGCCATGTCCCGTTCCAAACCCAGAGCAAAACCGACCAGAGCCGTTAATCCAAAATTAACAAATTGTTCAAAAATAGGATTTTGAATCATTTCGATCTACCATTTCCAGTGACGACATTGGCCTTGGTCATATTTTAGGCCATCCGAATTTTTGGTAGAATTTTTGGTAGGTTGGGTTGAACGAAGTGAAACCCAACGCCGATAAGTTGTTGGGTTTCACTTCGTTCAACCCAACCTACGCTGTGGCCGATGTTATGAGCAACCCCACGACCTTTAACGCATGCCGTACTTCTGCCTTGCGTTTATACGATCCAGCATCAGTTCACCAATGAGCGTCGCATCGGGGGCAATAGTTACCCCTGCTTTCCTGAGCGCCTTGATCTTGGCCTCTGCACTGGTGCCTTTTCCTTCAATAATGGCGCCGGCATGCCCCATCCTTTTGCCGGCAGGCGCCGAAACCCCGGCTATAAATCCAACAACCGGAACCTTGATTTCATCAGCGATAAATTCAGCTGCCTTCAGTTCATCGACGCCACCGATTTCACCGATAAGTATTATCCCTTCAGTGTCAGGGTCATCACGAAATAGCTCTAACACATCCACAAAAGTTATGCCATGAACCGGATCACCCCCAATACCAATGGCTGTCGTTTGCCCTAGTCCGTTCAAGGTGGTTTGATAGACCGCTTCGTAGGTCAAAGTTCCGCTACGGGAGACTACCCCTATTTTACCCGGCTTGAAAATATTGCTCGGCGCAATTCCGA
Organism: Desulfobacter postgatei 2ac9; assembly: GCF_000233695.2. Classification (NCBI taxonomy): domain Bacteria; kingdom Pseudomonadati; phylum Thermodesulfobacteriota; class Desulfobacteria; order Desulfobacterales; family Desulfobacteraceae; genus Desulfobacter; species Desulfobacter postgatei. The sequence goes on from NZ_CM001488.1 coordinate 3,122,304, forward strand.
CCTTGGCTTGATTCGGCGTTACGATACCCGGAGAGTTGGGTCCGATTAAAACGCTGTCGCTCAAATACAGACACCGCTTTACTTTGATCATATCGTGCACAGGAATTCCTTCGGTGATTGCCACAATCAAAGGAATCTCGGCATCAATGGCTTCAATAATGGCGGCAGCGGCAATAGGCGGCGGCACAAAAATCATGGTGGCATTCGCATGGGTCTCTTCCTTGCATTCCTGCACTGAGTCAAAGACTTTGAACCCTTCCACCACTTGCCCCCCTTTGCCGGGCGTCACCCCGCCCACCAGTTGAGTGCCATAATCACGACACTTGATGGAATGAAACAGGCCGGCTTTCCCTGTGATGCCCTGGGTCATCAATATGGTATCTTTGTTCACTAATACAGACATGATCAATCCTCCGCTGCTGCCCCGGCCAAGCGGGCGCCTTCAGCTAAACTATCGACACGGGTTATCGCCAATCCGGAATCCTTTATGATTTGCAATCCTTCTTCTTTATGCGTACCCTCCAGACGAACCACCAGGGGCAATTTAACTCCCGTACGCTTCACAGCATTTACGATTCCCCGGGCAATGATATCGCATTTTAAGATGCCGCCAAAAATATTAATGAGAATACTTTTGACATTAGGATCTGAGGTAATGATTTTCAGGGCTTGCGTTACCGCTTCTTCAGAAGCACTACCCCCCACATCCAAGAAATTCGCAGGCGCATGTCCATTGGCCAGGATGGTATCCATGGTGGCCATCGCCAGGCCGGCGCCATTCACCATACATCCCACGTTACCATCTAATTTGATATATTTCAGCCCGTATTTTGCAGCGGTCTGCTCGTGTTCATTTAATTCATTATTGAAGCATGCCGACCATTGTTTTTGCCTGAACCGAGCGTTGCTATCAATGTTAACCTTGCAGTCCAAAGGCAATAGCCGCCCATTTTCTACACACAGGGCCAGAGGATTGATTTCCAAAAGCGTGCAATCGTTGTGAATAAAGGCGTGGTTAAGTTTTTCAAGCAGATCCACCAAGTTTTCAAACGTTTCTTTATCCAACTGGAAGACTTTATTGATCTGACGCGCCAGGGCTCTAAAATCAGGTTCCTCACACAATGCAATTGTCAATATTTTATCGGGGAATTTTTCCGCAACCTCGTCGAATTCCACCCCACCTTCTGAAGAGACAAACATGGTCGGGCACGATTTGGCCCGATCAATGAGAATCGCCAAATAAAACTCCTGCCTAATCTCCACGGGTTGCTCAAGCAAAACCTTGGAAATCAATTCACCACTGGGCCCCGTCTGTTTGGTCACCAGGGTAGTCTGCAGCATGCTGTCGGTAATCTCACGTGCTTGGGCAACGCTTTCAAAAAACTTCACCCCGCCCGCTTTTCCACGACCGCCAGTCAACACTTGCGCCTTCACCAAACCGCGGGTGATATTCATTTGCCTCAGCAAGGTTTCCACCTCATCCGCTGTGTGCGCCACCACACCAATAGGCGTCTCGATTCCCGAGAGTCGCAACATTTCTTTGGCTTGATATTCATGCAATTTCATGCAAACATCCTTTATTGCAAATCCACAATCTGCTAAAATTTAATTTATTCTATATCATTTTAAGGCACTCAAACAAAACAGAAAGTGAATCAACATGGATATCAGCAATCAACGCATACTCGTTATAGGTGGCTCAGGATTAGTGGGAAAAGCTATATGCCGTAGCTTACTGTCACATCCGGAACAACAGCCGGCAGCCATTACAATTACAGGACGATCTTCTTCCAGGATTGAAAAGACGTTAGACGAGTTAAAAGCGCTCAGCGCAACAACTGAATTTTCAGGTATCACGGGTGATATTTTTTGCCGAAGTGCTTTTAAAGATATGGGACGAAAAACGATCTTGTCTCAACGAGAAACACGGGAACGCTATCTTAGGGACATTATCGACCCGCTTAATCAAGAGATTCTTAACGAATCTTATCTTTACCGGATGATTCAAGAAGAACGCCCGAATATCGTTATAGACAGTGTCAACACAGCAACAGCCATAGCGTATCAAGACCTCTTTTCTGAAAGTAGGTGCTTGCTCAAAGAGGTCCAAACCGTAAAAAGCGCGGTTGATGATAGGCTTTTAGAGAAAATTGAATTTGAAACGTTAAGCGAAGAAGGGTTGATGGAAATGATCACGCCTGAAGATATCGCCAATGAAGTCCTACAATGCCTGCAAGGAGGGAACAGCGGACACGATATTGTCAGTGCTTTGGATTCATCGATCTTGGGCCCTACGTTTAGAGGTGGGTATATGAGGGAAAGAGCGCTGGAATCACTAAGATATCTGGAAAAAAAATATGATGTGCCAAGCATCGCCTTTGAAAACCTAGGCCCCCCTAAATTAGCGAAATTACTTTATGAAATTTTTATCATTGAAAAGCATATCAATCTTTTAGAACCCATTAAAATGGATGAAAAAACTTTGTCGGAGCGCTGTGTGCAGACCATCACGGACGATAGCTTTCTAAGACAATCATCCCTGTCCGTTGGGCTTGCCATTGTTTTACCTGGAAATAAAATTTTGCGGGGAGAACAGCTTGCTATTCCCAGCCAATGGGAGTACCCCGAAAAAGGTAAAGTTTCTTTGCAGCAATTTAACCAGTTTGCTGATAAGGGCTGGATTGATTTAAGGCCAACCAATATGAAAGTTTGGATTGACCGTCTGCATGAGCTTCAAAAAGAAATCGCATCCCCTAAAGAGGAAACTACACACGAAAAAGAGGAGACCGGGTCTAACACCATTCGCAACCAAAGATTTTGGCAACAAGCCGTTGAAAAAGGTAATTTAGGTTCCTTTATCAGTTGGATTTTTTTAAAGGAAGATAACGGTGAAAGAATCAAAAAATAAACGGCCTTTATTTACAACTCAATATTGCACCATCAACGCCACCGCCTCCAAGCATTTTGGGATCAGCTGCGTTGACGATTGCATCCACTGATGCCAAAGTTATATCGCCTTTTATGATTATTTTTTTCCATAGTTTTTAATTAATTAGGCAGAATGGGCCGATATAGTTAGAGGCAAATTCTGCCTATTTGTTTTTAGGTGGAGCGGTTTAGGACAAAAACTCAATCGCTTGGTCTTTCTCTTCCTTTGAAAATCCTCTCATTTCTATGCTCTTAAAAAGTTTACCCTCCAGATCCACAAGTTTATGAATCCATTTTTTATGTGTAACAACGGCAATCCTGCTGAAATGGGAAAGTCCAAATGCAAGAAAGAACTTCCATTTTTCTATCATTGCATTGAACTCTACGCCACCGATACTTACCACTTCCTGATAAATTATCAGTTTTTCATTCTTCTTGATTTTTTTTCTGAAAATAGCAAGAACTGTTTTCATTTCTTTTTCTGTGATCTTGCCTTCTATTCGATAAGCGATGGCATCCGGCAGGCCAATATTTATCATTTCTATCATGTTGGAAATCCTTTTTTTTGTGTTTTGGGATTGGGATTTGTTGCGTCACCCGAATTGATCGTACCAGTGTCGCTTATAGTATCTCCATACTGAGATTTATAGTATTCTTTAACATTTTGAAATTGTTGATATAAATATGAAACATCTTTTATCAAATCTTCCTTTTTCTTCTTGGCCGGTTCTTTCTTGAATGCTGGTAAGGTGAATTTTTTCATTATCATCTCCGGTTTTCCCTGTTTTCAATTCCGCCAAGGAGTCCTTTCTCCATACCCCTCTCCGGTGTCATGTCATACAGCTTACTGATAGGGTTCCTCAGTGATGGGTAGCCCTATCCCGATTATGACTTCAGAATTGTGCAAATGTCATGAATGATTTTATCCAGCCTTTTACTCGACAAGGATTTCATTGAATATTCTTGTAATATCCTTTTCTCACTTGCACTGTTGTTAAAGGTTTCTATAATTTGTTTTTTGGTCCATTTTTTAAACACAAAACCAGGTGACAAGGTATAATGTTTTGGCATGTACCAAAATTCACTCCCGGTTGAGTCTACCACTTGAATATAATCTTTATTTTCAATCGGCACTGAAGATATACAACCTTCTGCCAATTGGTTAATATCAAATGCCGAATAAAGTCTATTGGCGGATACTATAATTACCGGATATTTGGGTGCTCTAAATAAAATCTTAAATTCAATTTGATTCATATTTTTTACTCTTTTGCTTTTTTTCAAAAGGAACTTCCAGGCCAGGACCTGTGTCTTTAAAAAACTCTCAAATACCTCGGCCTTGGTTTTACAACGCGGTAAGTAGATAAAATGTCCATAGACGTCTATTTTGTTTCAATCCACGCCCGCATGGGGGGCGACCACCCCGGTTAGTATAATAACATTCCCGGACGATCGTTTCAATCCACGCCCCCGCATGGGGGGCGACCATTAAAAATGGATGAACCATCCCCACGGGGGTGGGGAAAAGTCGTTGACGTCGCAGCGGCCGCAATTGCCGTCCGGATCATCCCCACGGGGTGGGGAAAAGCAAATGATGATGTCAAGTTGTTCTGTATCGAGCGGATCATCCCCACGGGGGTGGGGAAAAGAGTAAACAGGAGAATATATGCCAGGTATCACACGGATCATCCCCACGGGGGTGGGGAAAAGGTCAATTTTAGATTGTCTCGGTACGTTTTTTGCGGATCATCCCCACGGGGGTGGGGAAAAGCAGAAGGTTCGGATTATTCTCCGGCTGTCCCTCGGATCATCCCCACGGGGGTGGGGAAAAGGGTCAATGGTGGAAAGCAGACAACTGGGACCACGGATCATCCCCACGGGGGTGGGGAAAAGCAATCATCTGAGGTTTGATATCCGTACCGGAGCGGATCATCCCCACGGGGGTGGGGAAAAGAATATTTCAGCTCAAGGACATGAAATTGCAGCCGGATCATCCCCACGGGGGTGGGGAAAAGAAATATTCTACATGCACGGAAAGCGAAGGGCACGGATCATCCCCACGGGGGTGGGGAAAAGTAACTATCGTTAATTACTATATATATCAACCACGGATCATCCCCACGGGGGTGGGGAAAAGCCCAGCCCGGTACTGCCCATAAGCACAGTGCGCGGATCATCCCCACGGGGGTGGGGAAAAGCAGTTAAATGGAATTGTGGTGTTATGGAAATACGGATCATCCCCACGGGGGTGGGGAAAAGGTCCGGCTCCGGCAATGGGTCATCGTCGTCATCGGATCATCCCCACGGGGGTGGGGAAAAGAATCACTGGCAGACTGAATCCCGGAATCAATACGGATCATCCCCACGGGGGTGGGGAAAAGAAACAAAGAGAGCTTGGCTGGGGGATGGACGACGGATCATCCCCACGGGGGTGGGGAAAAGGCAAGCAACCTGCGACCAGGTGAGCTTGATGGCGGATCATCCCCACGGGGGTGGGGAAAAGCGTCCATGTCCCGAACTTAGCTGTCAAGATTTCGGATCATCCCCACGGGGGTGGGGAAAAGAGCGTGTGTTGCTCGTTAATTATTACTGTCGTCGGATCATCCCCACGGGGGTGGGGAAAAGTTGCTTCTACTGGTAAGTCTGATATTGATGGGCGGATCATCCCCACGGGGGTGGGGAAAAGTTAGGAAGTCAAGTTACTGGATGCCCGAGGGCCGGATCATCCCCACGGGGGTGGGGAAAAGGGCCATTGCCGATGCCGGGGCGCTGGTGGATGCGGATCATCCCCACGGGGGTGGGGAAAAGTCTGAAACAGAAGGGATATTTGTCCATAGTGTCGGATCATCCCCACGGGGGTGGGGAAAAGACATTGGCCTGGGTGATGGCCGCGATCACGCACGGATCATCCCCACGGGGGTGGGGAAAAGGTAAAAGGGGGCCAGCCGCCAAGCAGGGTTCCCGGATCATCCCCACGGGGGTGGGGAAAAGAATTAAAAGATGTTACAATGCGTTCAATACGCCGGATCATCCCCACGGGGGTGGGGAAAAGTTCAAGGCCTTCCGTTTTTTTCTTTTTTTCGGCGGATCATCCCCACGGGGGTGGGGAAAAGTCCACGCCGTTTTCAAAGGCTTCTCCGGGATCCGGATCATCCCCACGGGGGTGGGGAAAAGTCGACGTTGAGCGCATTCTCGTCGGCGGAGCCCGGATCATCCCCACGGGGGTGGGGAAAAGCACTTACTGGATCAGCTGATGGCACCACTGATCGGATCATCCCCACGGGGGTGGGGAAAAGAACGATTATAGTTGGCCCATCCTCACTAATGACGGATCATCCCCACGGGGGTGGGGAAAAGGGGAGCTGTTGAGGTTCGAGTAGACGGTGAGACGGATCATCCCCACGGGGGTGGGGAAAAGCATTCTTCACACCAGGAACGTTTTTCCTCATTCGGATCATCCCCACGGGGGTGGGGAAAAGTACATTGCGGCATAGTATAGCCTGCTATCCTTCGGATCATCCCCACGGGGGTGGGGAAAAGACACATATTTCTGGGGAATGTCATTAGCTAACCGGATCATCCCCACGGGGGTGGGGAAAAGGCGAAAACCCTTGACTGGCAAGCCTTTCAAGGCGGATCATCCCCACGGGGGTGGGGAAAAGCAAAATGTAAGATCGCCCCTTGTAACAGCCATCGGATCATCCCCACGGGGGTGGGGAAAAGGTGGACGGCGCGTATGACGTGTCTGTTGAACTCGGATCATCCCCACGGGGGTGGGGAAAAGTCAAATAGTGGGGAATTGTATATCCCAATTCCCGGATCATCCCCACGGGGGTGGGGAAAAGAGACCATGCCACGCCTTCAGACTTTGCCACGCCGGATCATCCCCACGGGGGTGGGGAAAAGGATAAACTCCCATTCGTCGGGCAGGATAATTCCGGATCATCCCCACGGGGGTGGGGAAAAGAATTTCGATTGCTTCCGGATTCATGCCCATTACGGATCATCCCCACGGGGGTGGGGAAAAGTAAACATATTTGGTTTGTTTATATCCTTATACCGGATCATCCCCACGGGGGTGGGGAAAAGAGTAATAAAAAAGGCCCTATTAAATGTAGGGCCGGATCATCCCCACGGGGGTGGGGAAAAGAGGTTCTCCAGGTGTGCTCGTATTCTTAATCTCGGATCATCCCCACGGGGGTGGGGAAAAGTTCTTTGTTGTCTCTAATGCCTTGCCAATATACGGATCATCCCCACGGGGGTGGGGAAAAGGCATTTATCAGTATGACAATATGGGCGCTCAACGGATCATCCCCACGGGGGTGGGGAAAAGTTCAGGGGGGCAGGCCAAACGGTACGATTAACCGGATCATCCCCACGGGGGTGGGGAAAAGGTTTGTTAAAACGCATACATGGATGTTGATATCGGATCATCCCCACGGGGGTGGGGAAAAGTAGATAATCATTAGGTTGTAATTGACAATTTACGGATCATCCCCACGGGGGTGGGGAAAAGTTTTTTAAGTATGCTATAAACTAATCATTGAACGGATCATCCCCACGGGGGTGGGGAAAAGACACATATTTCTGGGGAATGTCATTAGCTAACCGGATCATCCCCACGGGGGTGGGGAAAAGTGATAGTGTTTTATGCCCTGCCCTCATTATGGCGGATCATCCCCACGGGGGTGGGGAAAAGAAAAAATGGAATTTAAAAAAAATCTTAAACGTCGGATCATCCCCACGGGGGTGGGGAAAAGTTTTATTCTCCTTATCTGTTTGTTATTAGTGACGGATCATCCCCACGGGGGTGGGGAAAAGTTTTTGTTGATGACTTAAGCCTGCAACACGCACGGATCATCCCCACGGGGGTGGGGAAAAGTTTTTTAAGTATGCTATAAACTAATCATTGAACGGATCATCCCCACGGGGGTGGGGAAAAGCTAATTCATTATGAATGTGGCGATATGCAATACGGATCATCCCCACGGGGGTGGGGAAAAGGAACCAGGGGTTACCTGCAGAACCAGGGGTTACGGATCATCCCCACGGGGGTGGGGAAAAGACGCTTATCATTGACCGGCGCAATGATGGGGGCGGATCATCCCCACGGGGGTGGGGAAAAGTCAATCAGCACATTAGTATCAACCACAAAGTTCGGATCATCCCCACGGGGGTGGGGAAAAGAACAAGTGATTGATATCACAAGGCTGCTATGGCGGATCATCCCCACGGGGGTGGGGAAAAGTACCCCTGTCATATGCCGGGCGTTCTGGTTTGCGGATCATCCCCACGGGGGTGGGGAAAAGTATCGGTTGGGTTTGTTAACATTACGGCCCAGCGGATCATCCCCACGGGGGTGGGGAAAAGCATTTCCATAGATTTATTTCCGCCTACATACCCGGATCATCCCCACGGGGGTGGGGAAAAGATCATAGAAGCATGTTTGCTCCATAATCAATCCGGATCATCCCCACGGGGGTGGGGAAAAGCAATAGAAATACATAGAAAAAGCAACCATTTGCGGATCATCCCCACGGGGGTGGGGAAAAGCTAACATCTATTCAGTTCCTTTATTATATGTGCGGATCATCCCCACGGGGGTGGGGAAAAGATACTCAATATGGTCCCAAACCACATGGATCTCGGATCATCCCCACGGGGGTGGGGAAAAGTTCTCCTTTTTTATATAGATCCCCTATATATCCGGATCATCCCCACGGGGGTGGGGAAAAGGTTTGTGCAATTGACGTATTGCGCAAAAAAGACGGATCATCCCCACGGGGGTGGGGAAAAGAGTAATTTAACAAATAAAGGAGAAAAATAATGCGGATCATCCCCACGGGGGTGGGGAAAAGTAATGGATGTTTAGATACACTATATTTACTGTCGGATCATCCCCACGGGGGTGGGGAAAAGATCACCTTCAGACTTTTTAGGTAGCCTCATGGCGGATCATCCCCACGGGGGTGGGGAAAAGAATTAGATTGCAATGAGTTTCCTGTATTAATGCGGATCATCCCCACGGGGGTGGGGAAAAGCCGCGATCCATGTACTGACAAATGGTTGTGTACGGATCATCCCCACGGGGGTGGGGAAAAGAATGCGTCTTCTACTGTCTTTATTTTTAAAGACGGATCATCCCCACGGGGGTGGGGAAAAGGTAATCTCCATCCCCAGTCTCCTTTCCCCATGCGGATCATCCCCACGGGGGTGGGGAAAAGGCAATAAAGGCTTCATCCCAGCTTAATGAATCTGGATCATCCCCACGGGGGTGGGGAAAAGTAGACCAAGCCTGAGCTTTTCAGCAGACACCTCGGATCATCCCCACGGGGGTGGGGAAAAGAAGCTGTTTCTGTTTATGTGTTAGTTCAAATACGGATCATCCCCACGGGGGTGGGGAAAAGTGATAGTTTTTTATGTTTTACCATCATTATGGCGGATCATCCCCACGGGGGTGGGGAAAAGTTTTGGTGGTATGATTATTGCCACCATATTTGAGGATCATCCCCACGGGGGTGGGGAAAAGTCAATGATTTCTTCATCGTCAACCGTTATTGACGGATCATCCCCACGGGGGTGGGGAAAAGTCTAATATTTCCTTGACTATTCCCTTTAATTTCGGATCATCCCCACGGGGGTGGGGAAAAGAGCAGGCATCCGTTTCCGGGAAATCCGGCAGGCGGATCATCCCCACGGGGGTGGGGAAAAGATTACCAACACTTAAACAACATATGGAACATGCGGATCATCCCCACGGGGGTGGGGAAAAGTGCCACTGTTTTGTTTTCCTTTGTGGCGTTGTCGGATCATCCCCACGGGGGTGGGGAAAAGAAATTCGGCATCTGGAGGCATCTCCATATATTCGGATCATCCCCACGGGGGTGGGGAAAAGGAAAAAATGGTTTCAAAAAAGTTACGGTAATACGGATCATCCCCACGGGGGTGGGGAAAAGAGCCAGACTATAGCAGAGCATCATAACTATGGGGGATCATCCCCACGGGGGTGGGGAAAAGGCATCTTGCTGGGCTTCGGCTGCTTCCTTTTGCGGATCATCCCCACGGGGGTGGGGAAAAGTACCCGTTCAGCACAGTGCATCTTCGCGCAAGCGGATCATCCCCACGGGGGTGGGGAAAAGTATTTTGAAAAATAGATTTTATATCCCCTACTCGGATCATCCCCACGGGGGTGGGGAAAAGCTTAACGGGCTGAGAGTTGATTGCTTTAACACCGGATCATCCCCACGGGGGTGGGGAAAAGGACTGCTGCTGAGAGTGCCAGAGTGGCAAATACGGATCATCCCCACGGGGGTGGGGAAAAGAATGCTGGGGATTCTGCGGGTGCCAATATTGTCGGATCATCCCCACGGGGGTGGGGAAAAGCCGTTCCCAGACGTAAGATGCCTTTTTAATGTCGGATCATCCCCACGGGGGTGGGGAAAAGTTCAGGGGGAAAAAGCAGACGCCCCGGAGACGCGGATCATCCCCACGGGGGTGGGGAAAAGTGGATGAGAATAACATGCCTGTTTATGAAACTCGGATCATCCCCACGGGGGTGGGGAAAAGCATCACGTTTTTTCAATAAACTATTGGCCAGACGGATCATCCCCACGGGGGTGGGGAAAAGTAAAATCAGGGCAGATAGTAGACAAAGCAGCTCGGATCATCCCCACGGGGGTGGGGAAAAGAGAGACTCAATAAAGGACTGGTGGGATTACTTCGGATCATCCCCACGGGGGTGGGGAAAAGTGCCACTGTTTTGTTTTCCTTTGTGGCATTGTCGGATCATCCCCACGGGGGTGGGGAAAAGGTTTATATCATCAAATACAACTGGAATCTTTTCGGATCATCCCCACGGGGGTGGGGAAAAGTTCAGGTTCCGGTCCCAGACCCTGGGTGGATTCGGATCATCCCCACGGGGGTGGGGAAAAGATTGTATGCTGAATATATTGCCGTTAATATTGCGGATCATCCCCACGGGGGTGGGGAAAAGCTGAATACACCATTGTTGAGAAGCAAGCTTTCCGGATCATCCCCACGGGGGTGGGGAAAAGGACTCAACGAGCAGGTTCACACCCGGGTATTGCGGATCATCCCCACGGGGGTGGGGAAAAGATTGCGATTCCGGCCTTACATGCCAAGAGTTCCGGATCATCCCCACGGGGGTGGGGAAAAGATTTGCCAGGGCGGCCTGGACTATTTCGATTACGGATCATCCCCACGGGGGTGGGGAAAAGACAGCAACATCCTCCTGGACGAAACTGGAAGCCGGATCATCCCCACGGGGGTGGGGAAAAGAGATGTCTGAAATTAATTGCAGTGATTGTGGCCGGATCATCCCCACGGGGGTGGGGAAAAGCCAATATATTGTGTCTTAAAATTTTATAAAATACAATATGATGTAGTATCAAAATATTTCGGATACAAATTCAATAGTTTTAACAAATTTTCAAAGAGCAAAATTAACAATATTCTCTTTAGTGAGCATTTTACCAGGAATACTACTTTTAAGTCTTAAGGATATTGGAAATTTTTTCATAGCCAGGTTGTAGCTATGAACAGCTAATTTTTCCAGCATGAAAACATCTTCAGCATTGTACAACAGTAGCTGATTTAAATCTGATTGAATTTGATGGCGCTGCCAGCTTTCCCATAAACGGATGGCGTCTCTGCCGTCGAGACCAGGTGAAAGGTTTCTGTCTAAACCTAATCTCGCCTCACATTGTTTTTGACCACCAGTGTATCCAAGTTGTTTTAAAACCGACAACAAATCAAGATGGGGTATTGTCAGATCAATTTTAAAACATTTTCTGATGAAAGGAAGGTCAAACCTAGTTCCATTATAGGTGATTATTAAATTTATATCTTCAAGAGATTCCAGAAAATTGCTGAGGTTAATATTTTTTACATATAAAAAAATTTTTCCATGTTTTAATACTGCAATGCTGGTTACTTGGGCCTCTTGCCTCAATCCTGTTGTTTCAATGTCAATAATGGCGGTTTCTTTCTGGAATTTTTCTAAAACTCTGATTTTATCGGGATTGGCAAACCTGTTAAGAAAATAATCCGGCATGCCTGCTTTTAAGGCTATGTTTGCCTGGTCAATTTGTAAACGAACGTCTTTCATTTTTTCCCTGGAAAATGTTTTATTCGGTAAATATTCAAATTGATCCCAGGAAAGGCACCCCAACTCCCATAACTTTTGTTCAGATGAACTGGAAAGACCACTAAAACAGGAAAAAGAGGCTGTCAACATTCTTCATCCTCATTCCACTTTTCAGCAATGAGATAGTGTCCGTCGTAAATAACTGGAATTCGATTGGTTTCACCATAAGAAACAATGGAAAAGCCCTGTGAATTTTGCGCTGTTGCTAAAATCAGCATGCCCAGCCCTGGTGCATTGCGCCGGATATATTCAATGGTTTTTTCTCGCGTTCTGCGATTCACCGTCCCCACAAAAACATTTGGTTTGGGTTCAACAAACCAGCGTTTGAGCATCCCCCGAATGGCAGGAGGGGTATCATTGCATATGATAACTGTCAAAATTTACCTCTTCATTCAGCCAGAAGTCTGCTGATATCTTTGGGTATTCGATACATCAGCCTGGATTGTTCTATGATCTGTTTAAGACGTGTGAGCGTATCTTTCTCTTCCGCTTTCGGGTTGATTCGAATTGTTTGAAATGCAGCTTCAAGAGTTGTTTCCGGTTTATAAATGTCTGCAATATCAAAAACAAAGGGCAGAGTGCCGGCAGAGTGTATAAAGCCCAGTTGTGGTAGATAGCCCATGGAGGAGACTACAGCCGTAGTCAGCGCATATAAGGCCGCATTTGCTGCAGAAATGGCCTTATTCAGGGAATCGGCAAGCTGCCAGTTGTCTGGGTTGTAATTTCTTCCTTTCCAGGATACGCCGTATTTTTGTCCCATACTGATATAAAGCTCTCTGACTCTGTGACCCTCCATTCCCATTAATGTTTTAATGGTTTTCCCTTCAACCACAGACTCGTCCCCAAAGCGCATGACAAACATTCTTCGGGCAATGCGTTCACGGCTTTTTTTAGACGCATGAAGTGCTGCCTGAATTCTTGCCCGCTCATTATCATGTGTAGGCGTGGCGCCAAAAGCGTAAAACCGCAGCCCTTCTGCGCCTACCCAGCACACCGGTGTATTGCAGTCTGCACAGGCTTTGACAGCCGCATGTGTAACCGTTGTTCCCGGACCAAGCATCAGGGCACTGATAGTTGCAATGGGCAGTCGCAGTACTGTTTTATCAGCACCAATCCATTTAACGCTGGAGTCGTCTATCTCAAGCCTGCCGTGCTCAAGGTAGATGGGTGTCCAGCGCTCCTTGGCCGGGGTCAGTGTTTCCAAAGGAAGCTTTTCAAAAATAGGCATGAAACCAATCCTTTATATTTTGATCCGTCGCGGTGCATAGCGGCGCTTTCCAAAATGAACCGGAACGTCATTAAGAGTATCACTCCCTTCCGCAAAAGTGCCCGCTTCTTCCATGGTTCGCAGAACGGGATTTCCTGCTATGTTTTCTAAATGTCCTATTGCCGTCTGGCTGTCAGAAAAAATACCCTGACATATTGGTGTTGCCGGGATACACGATTTTCGACCTAACCATATACCCCATTTAGGATCATACAAGGCGCCCGCTATTTTTTCTAGAAATAACAGCTCTCCCATGATAAGCACACCAAATCTGGATTGCAGAAGGTATTCCCGCCTTGTGATAACTGTATTTCCAACACTGCCCTGGGCCGTTTTGACAATATGTGCAGGATTTGATTTTTTGTCCCAGCCGCCGCCAACCGTGTGAAAGTCAGTCAACCTGCCATTGCTTTGAAATGTGAGCATGGTCATTTTAAGATTTGAAAGATCCTGCAATATATCAGGATTGCTTCTGTCAATTCCCATGGCTGCGCAAATCATTCCAATGATTCCGCTTTTGGTGGGAAATGCAAAGCTTGTACGCCTGTCAAACTTACTCTGGTATCCCCAACTCTGCATAGGCGCATCCAGGTAAAGTCCAAGATAACTTTGGGTTTCATCCATTGGAAGACACCTTGTTCATCAGAACCATTATAAAATCGTCAATATTTTTTTCGGGAATGACTACCTTGACATCTTCTTGTTTTCTTAGGCAATATGTCTCTGCCAGGTTCTCCCAGTGACTATTCATTCTGTCAATACTCTCCTCTATATATCCGTCCCTCGATTTTCTAACCGGTTTTTCAAATGCGTTGACAAGTGATAGTGGCTGACCATTTCGTTTCAGTCCAAGGACATAGGCCGGTGGATTAAAGGCAAACATGGAATTTTTCCTGGCAGAAGGTACTGCTAGGATAGCCGCTTTTAAAAATGTTTTTACAACCTGATTAAACTCGTCGTCTTCATAATGGTCGAGGTGATGTTCATCCTTGAGCATGTCAATGTTCAAGCCAACATAACGGTAATAGCAGGCTGAATTGAATTCAATAGTACCAAGGTGTCCTGCACCTTCATCATCCGCTGTATTGTTATCATCCACAGCACTGAAAAAATCGATTTCGTTGGCAACGGAATGGGTAGAAAGGGCATGGCTGAATAAACCAGCTCCTTCAACCATTAAAGAGTGATCATCTGCCACCATACGACCAAAAACGGCAATATCTGCATTGTCTTTTACTTTTGCTTTAAGTTGCTTGGATGCTTTGTCCGTGATAACCTTTAAATTTTTTTCAGCGTTGCTCTTATCTTTTTTAGTTCTGTTATCATCTATTACGGCTTGGAGCAGAGGCGCATAATCCTTGTCCAATACCTCTGATGTAACGCTTTCGAGTTCCTGGGGAGAAAAGTAGAGCAAAGTCTTAACATTTCCTTTTTCAGGATCATCCAGTTTTCCCATGGAATCTGCGGTTAAAATAGCAAGCGTTTTGGCTTTCTGTGGTTCAAGGTCCTTTTTCAGGTAGATCTGCTCCAGGGATCGAACGACAAAGCGGGTTCTCTGGCCGGCAAATAAACCCGGGGAGGATTCTTTTGCCATGGCTCTTATAGGGCGCTTCCAAGCCTGGCTGGAAACTCTGGCCCGCTGGCAGCCGCCAAAATAAGCCGTTTTCGGTGCGCCCACATCATCCCTGTTAAGACAGGAAACCGGAAAAGACTGAAGAATATGAAGTTCAATTAGATTCATAATTTTATATCTCCTATGATTCATTAAAAATATAAATAATTCAGGTTAAGCCATTTAAGATGGACGTTTCGCGAGTTGGAGCATCAGCATTCCGTAGCCGAAAGATTTGGCTGAACCAATTCCTTTTTCAAAAGCAGTGCGAAATGCTTGCGGATCGAAGACGTTTAAAGCACCCTGGAAATCTACACTGACATGCTTGCCACGGGTCCGGTTCCGGACAAATATTTCATCCATGGGAGACCCGATACTCAAAGAGTGAGGTTCAATTTTAAATCCATTTTGTTTGGCTTTTTTTTCTATCCACTCCCTCAGTCTGTCTTCCGAATAAATACCGATGCGTCTGCGGTCTGACGCTCTTCGCATTGTGGGGTTTGTCTTGATTTGAAAACGGTAGCATTGGTGGTCTAAAAAATTAGGGGAAACGGTTTTGATTTGCCAATTGCCAAAATCATCACTCGAAGGCTTGGTGTCTGAAAGCACCAAAAGTCTGAACCGGACCCCGGCATCATCAATGCGGAATAAAAAGGAGCGGGGCTTTCCATCACAATTCATAAAATTTTTCCAGATAACCTGGTGCCAAGCATAAGAGTCGCTTATCCGTCTTCGTGCGGCTTCAGTTTTATTGATAAAAACCTGTGACAAAAAGGTCATTTTGTAAGGACTCCATGTTCGTTAAAAGAAAGTAAGGACTCCTGCAGGGTGATTGTCTGACCGGTTTCATCAGCCTCATCCTTTTGTCCGCCCCAGTAGGAGGCCGCCCATGAGAGCTTTACCCTTTCTCCCCAATAAAAGAGATCTTCATAAAGAACCTCAAAATCTATGGGAATAATGTTCTTGCTTTTAGCTGCTTTGATAATGCTGGCAAGCCGTTCGCAGACTTCCACGGCACTGTCACAGGTGAGCAAACGCCGAAACCTTGCATCAAAGGATTTCAACGCATCCTCTGGGGAACCAGATGCACCATCAATGGCAAGGCGTCGCATGGTTGCGCCCAGATTACCGGAGTTTGCTGTCTGTTCTATGGTTGCAAAACCTGCAGCAATAGTTTGCCAGATAATGCGTTCCCTTTTTTTTGACAGATCGCAATAAATGGCTATGTGGGGCCAGCATCGATGTTCTGTACCCGGACTGAATCCCCTGCGAAGATCCGCAAGGCAACCTCGGTCTTTTGCTTCAATCCTGACTTTGGCCCATTTGAGAAAGCCCTGGATAGGGCGTTGGCTCATTCTTGTCATCGTGTTATTCTCCTTTCGTCATTTTCCCTTACAAGAAATCAGTGATCCGGTTTTTTGAGTCGAAGCTTTTGAGCGGCTATGGCAAAGGCTTGAATTTGACGCGGTGTTGTATGGGGGCAATTGTTGATGTATGCGATATTCATAGCGCGGCAGATAACGGAAAACCAAGCTTGTCCCAATGGTTCCGAATTACCGATACAGCGGATCAAGATAAGATATTGCTCATCCAATAAGGCCCAGTAGTTCATCAAGGCCTTGTCATAGGAAATGCTTTTTGAATCAACTGCCATCTCTTTATGCCAGGTTTTAACAGCTTCCCGTAGTAAATATTCTCCCTTTCTTGCCAGTTCCACCCCCTTTTCATAGATTAAAAGCTCTGTTGTATTAAGCATCTCAATAGGAAGTGAGAAATTCCACCCTGCCACATCCAGTATTTTGCCTTTGTCTGCGGCCATGCCGCCGGTCCAGATGTCCACGCGGTCGGATTTGATATATTTGAGGTGCCGCAAGCAGACAGCGCCGCCGGCAATGGCAGTTTTGCTCAATGAAAGTACTGACGACAGTTCCCTCCATGGATGTCGTGCCAGGTTAACAGAAATATACATATCTTTTTCGTTTTTTTCCTTTCCCCGCCTGACCACCGTGGCACAAGGCTCCCGCTGAACCGGTAATTTGGGATAGGAAAGGCCGTTTGCAAGGGTAAATGTTTTTTGGTTTTGGTCTAAAAAGACAGCTCTGGATAAAGGAACCAGGCGGCCTAAATAGGACTGTGTTGACATTCTGGCGGCTTCCGGATTTCCTTTAAAGACATCGTCGTCCTCCCAAATGGGCCTTCCAAAGGTCATTCCAGGGAATTCAGCTAACATTTCTTTCGTGAGAAGGTTCATCCATATCGTTACCTGTAAATTTTCACCACGGATATAGGTATGGAGCATAGAGCCTTCTATAGCAGGCGCATGCTCACTGGTTTTGGTTGTTTTGTCTTTGCCCCATTGTGTTGTTCCAATCAGACCTCCCGGTGAGAAACATTGAAAGGTTAAAAGCATTAATGCACACCACTCAGGGGAATGAATTCTACCAGATGGCGATGCTTCATGATCGAACAGTACGGAATTATTTCCTGCGGAAAGGTCAAAATTGAGTTTGTCCAGTACCGCATTATCAAGAGGATCAAGATCTTTTGCTTGCATAAAAGGCGTTTCGCCATAAAGATCAAAAGCATGTGCCCATGTTTCAAGATAAACAATTACATTATTTACAAGGTCCTTTTTAGCGTGAAACCAGGCTTTCTCATCCTGCGGTCCGTCAAGCGCCGCCTGGGTAATGCAGATCAGAAAGCGCATTAGGGCAATGCGCTGGGGCGGATTAACAGCAAGATCCCGAATGGTCTCTCCTTCCTTAAACAATGCGATCAGGCTGACCTTTTCCCGGGAGCCGTTATCTCTTATGATGGGTATCCATGGTGTGTCTGTCAGGTTCATGGGTGATTCTCCTTTCTATAACAACGGATTACCAGTCAAATTTAGATTTGTCGAAGGGATCCATTGATTCAAAATCAGTTAAATATACCGTGATGTCTTCAGAATCATCCTCTTGATAGGCAGAATTTGAACCTGGCGGTTCCGGAACCGATGTCCTGAAAAGTCCTTTTAAGTTCGTGTACTGAAAGTCGGTCAATTGGCCGTTCAATGTTATCTCCGCACTACTTTCATTCCATAGCAGAATTGGCGTTGTTTCAAAAAAATGTTTTTTCAAAAATGATGGTGTTTCAAGGGAACCATAACGCTGCAAAAGCCAGGAAGGAATTGAAATAAGATTTAAATGAAGTTGTGCAGTTACTGCCGGATCGGGTCGGACTGCATTGACCATGACACGCTCCTCGCTAAGCAGAGTCAATTGTGCTTCATTTCCAGTGCTGTTGATGTCCTGAACCAAGAGCACTTGTGTGGTTGGAAGATCACTGTACCGTGTGGCGCATGTCTCATGATCTTCTCCCACGGGCATGGCTGTTGCCGTGGAAAGGTTGCCCATTGCCTTATCTGCCAATGCATTTTTATGTTGAACAAATTTTGAATGTAGGTCATCCATCAGTTGGGCTTTTTTTGAAAATTGCTTGGATAATTCTTCATAGGTGGCTTCCAGAAGTGTCCGAATATCATCTGGAATGTTTACCGTATGGTGTTTTTTCCATACATCCCGTGTCCGCCACAAGACCCAGGGCGCATAAACATGGCAGTTGCTCCGGCCAAACGCGTCTAAAACCCCATCCAGGTTATCAGACTGATCTGGATTCCCGCATAGAATAAGTGTTTCGGGTATTGTGCAGGGCCGGTTCTTTCTGTCATGCCGGAACTGGCGCCCCATGCGTTGAAGCAGCATGTCGGTAGGAGCAAGTTCGGTAATAAGATAGTCCGCATCTATATCAACACTTTGTTCAACTACTTGGGTGGCGACCAGAATACACCCATTGGGGCGCAGATTTTCATGCTCGTCTTTTTTGTGTTTTCCAAGCCGTATCATCCATAAATCTTCAATGGCAGCCCGCTGAAATCCGGGAAATTTAGAGTGGAGGAGCCCAATGGGAAACGCATCATCCGGCATTTCAGCAGATATGGCGTCAAACCAAGTCTGTGCTGTTGCAACAGTGTTGGCGATGCAAAGAACGCATTGGCTTTGAATTGCCTTATCAATAGCATGTTTTGCTATTTTGAAATATGACATCTCCTCAAGATGAATTTTGTATTCTTGACCCTTGGGCGGTGGTGATGCCAAGGCATATTCCGGCCCGCTGATCAATGGATAAGGGACCGAATCAATTGAGTTGAAAGATTCATCAAGGGCTTGAGAGATAATATTCTCCCTCTCTTTGACTGGTTGGCTCTCTTTGAAAAATGCCGAGAGCCGTTTTTTGGTCAAGGTTGCCGAAAGAATGATTACAGAGCAGCCGATCTGGGTCAATTGGGATGCCATTGTTTCTATTAGGGTACCGGTATAACCGTCGTAACTGTGTATTTCATCAAGGATAACAACTTTTCCAGCAAGCCCAAAGGTACGGACAAAATGATGTTTGACCCGAAGAACACTCATTAATGCCTGATCTACGGTTCCCACGACAAAAGGATGCAAAAGGGCACGTTTTCTTGGGTTAAACCATGAATTGCCTGGTTTGAAGTCCTCCCCTCCTTTTTCAAAAGACGAATGCCAGAATGCCTTGAGCCAGGCTGTGCCGTGGGATAACCTCGCACCAGTTTTGTTCTCACAAATTTTTTTGAGAAACGGATCAAGGCGTTCATGAATTCGATCGCTGGTAAGCCGGGTAGGTAGCCCGAAGAAAAATCCGCTGTTTTTCCCGCTGGCCATAAGAAGATATGCAGCATAAAGGGCTGCTTCTGTTTTTCCCATTCCCATGGGTGCTTCCAGAACGAATACACCCGGTTTACCATAATTCATAATACTGGCACCAAATTGTTTCTGGATATCATATGGTGAAAATTCGAAAACTTCTTCAAATGACAATCCTGGAATTATGGCCGGTTTGATAAGCCCGCAGGCAGAAACAGCCATTTGGGCAGCAGTATTAATATTTACTTCTGGAGGTAACCCTGCCGGAGGGAAAAAAGATTCATCTGATCCTATCCAGTCTGAAATTGTCACCATGCCGGATATGAAATCCCTTTGTACTATAGAAGGTACATGGAAAGTCAATCTCCCGTATTCAGTTTCCATTATTTTTATCAGATTCTTTCGTTCTTCGCTCCAGGCTGCACCGCCTAAAAGCTCGCCGGAATCTTTAGGCAAAGGTTCCGTGCGAACACTGCCGTGGTGCATCGCTGCAATTTGAGCTACAGTTGGACATTGAAAGGGGTCCTCTTTATTTACATGTGCCCAGAGTGCACATGCCCCAATATGGGCGTGGTCTGTTAGAAAGTGCCCGGCAGGCTTGTCTCTATATTCTGAAATTTGTTTAATAATTGCGTCACGAAAGTATTTTAGTTGAAAACCGGGAGAAACCTTTCCAATATCGTGAACTGATGCAGATGGTATGGCCAGATCCCCAAGTAGTGTCAAATTTTCAGTAAGCTGCTGTCGCAGAATCCGGCATACCTCAGCGGTATGGCGAAGATGAGATTCAACACAAATGCCAGGTTTTCCGTTTTTATCAGTTTTTGCGTAGCATTTCGTGTAAGGGATGGCAGTGAGTTCTCCCTTTGTTTTTTTTGAAATAGGAAAAATCATATTTTATCTAAGACGTATTTTTAAATTTCCATTTTAAAATTTAATGCTGCTATTCATAATGTTTGGGTACAGTTTTGGTAAAGAACAAGCTTACCTTAACGGTTGTAAAATGTATAACCTTAGCTTTTTCTACCGCTACTCGCATAAGTTCAGTTTCTCTACTACTGTTTTAATCTCTTTTATCTCCTTTTGGGCAGATTTGATCCTGCCTGCGGTCAGCAAAAGATCAAAAAACCGCCCGTTGGCGTTCAGTCAATGCCGTTGACTTAAGACACCTCAAAGTATCAAGCTGGTTGCCTGTATTCCAAATGGAATTTTTTATTCTTTTTATTGAAATTACGTTCATATGTTCTGCCAGGTCTTATGGATTCTATACATGTAAGCATAAGAGCCTGTAATTTTGTTACAATATCACAGATTTTTGCATATGGACGACACAACAATAAAACAATATGATTTTTCATTCCGGAAAGCGCCTGTGTAAAATTGATGTCGTATTCGTATTTTCTGTTTTCCGTCCTTTTTTTTAACTCAGGATGTGTCGAAGTGACAATCATCATCGTCAAATTTTTTGAAAATACTTTGGCATGAAAATCTTGGTAGACGGAATGGACAGTTTTGCCTGAAAAATTCTCTATCTGAACCCTGCATTTCATAATTTTGTAATCTTCCTCAATGGCCCAGCGTTCAAAGTAAAGGTCGGCAAACAAATCATAAGAAAAAATTTTTCTATCGAGTAACGATGTTATCAGAATCTCCGTCTCGCCAGATGTCAGTTCAACTCGAATTAAGCGGACTTTGATAGGGGATATGTCGAGTCCGATTTCATTACATTTTTGTTTGGAAACGTAAGAAATGGGCAAACGAATAATTTTTTCCATTTTGCCGGAATTATAGAACTTCTTGATGACATTCCACTGGGAAATTGTGACACGAGCGCAAAATTGGGCGCCAAGAGAGACGATAAGCATGAACAGCCATGCCGCAGGGTATCCACGATCCAACAATACCAGGTCGGATGGCATCAATTTTGTGAAATGTTGCGCAGCAAGGTCGCGTTCGCCTTCACTTTTAGGCCGGATAAGTGCATCAAGAGTGATACGATTTTGCACATCGAACAATTGGGACACACGAGCTTTAGGGCACGGTTGTCCATCTTTAACATTCCAAGCACCAAAATGCTCTTTAACCTCGATTTCATCGGGGACAGTAGCGGTTGATCCATCAACTGCCAATAGACGGAATCCGTTCCAGGTTTGAAGGTCGCTATACTTTTCGTAACCATTAATCAACTCGTCATTAAGTTCGATGAAAGCTGCCGGATTCAATTTTTTTCTGGCCTTTGAGACAG
Organism: Desulfobacter postgatei 2ac9; assembly: GCF_000233695.2. Lineage (NCBI taxonomy): Bacteria > Pseudomonadati > Thermodesulfobacteriota > Desulfobacteria > Desulfobacterales > Desulfobacteraceae > Desulfobacter > Desulfobacter postgatei. The sequence goes on from NZ_CM001488.1 coordinate 3,144,228, forward strand.
CACTTTTTGTCACTTCAGGCATGGATACGTCTTGATTGTTTTTAGTTTTAAAGAATTGTTTGAGTTCGGTTTCATAAGAACCTTTATTCAGATTCAAGAAAAAGGATATCGTTGTTTCAAAGTCCAGTGATCTATTCCGAGTAAAATCAGTTGAGGAGTTTTTATTTCGAGCCTGGAAATCAGGAGAACTGATCAATTTATTTATATCATCAATAAGTTTTGGCACGATTGTCGCATAGCAGGATTCGTGCCAACATTATTATTTTTTTGATAAAAATTTTTCATTCTTACTCCTTTTTTTTATTGATGTATTTTTAATAAAATTGACTTATATATTAACATGTTACCATTGAGTTGCAAACAGAAATTCTTAAGTCAACGGCATTGGGCGTTCAGTATCCGGCGGGAAGCATCAGGTTCGCCAAAACCGGTTTGTTGGTAGTGGGTTTTTATTTTCTGTATGTAGGTGCTGCTTGCGTCTTCCGTGATCAGGTCAAGTTCCAGAAGCCGGTATATAAAGGCTTCGGTGGAGATGCCGAACCTGTGTTTGATGCGCAGGATAAGATCCCAGGTCCAGGTGTCAGGGGTGATGCCCAGTTGGCCCACGGTGCTTCGTACTGCGGTGTCAGGCATGAGAAAGGTGGCGGCAAAATGTCTGGCAGCCCGTATGGGATTTATGGGCCGGGATTCGGATGTCGGCCCTGTATCTGGAAAAAGTGTTTCTTTTCGAATTTTCATTTGATTGAAGATCAGAATTTTGCCCAGTTCCGTGACAAGACAAAAAAGTTGTTTTTCCGGATTCTTTCGGGAGTTGATGAAAAAAAAGGCGTTCTGGTGTACGGGTTCAAAGAAAGAGAGTCCGTCAAAATTATTTGCAGGTTTCATGAAAGGAAATAAAAGCACCCGTAAACCGAAATTTTCAAAGAGTTCAAGATAATCGAATACCACGGCATCTCCCGTGCCCATGGTGGTTCTGACCTGGGCCGCAAGCTGTTCCATACCGGCATAGTCCGGTTTAAAGGGAATGGATAACGGCAGCAGGGCATGTTTCTGGACACCGAGGATCTCTTCAAGGGTATGGAAGGCTGACATCAGTTTTCTGCAGACAGACAGTAATGCCTTTGGGGGTACTGATGCGTCAGCTTCAATGGTCACATGGGCGGTATCTGTTTCTGCGGCTGCAGCCCTGGCCCGGGAGGGGTCCGGGGCAAACAGGGCGTCGATAGGAATATTCAGTGCCTGGGCCAGATTATGGATAACCGTGGCCGACGGCAGGTTCCCGCCCCGCTCAATGCGGCCCAGCGGTCCTTCCTGAATCCCGATTTTTGACGCCAGTTGTGCCAGGGTCCAGTTGCGTGACTGACGAAAAGAACGGATATTATTTCCAATGAATTTTAAGTCTTCAGACATAGAGTTATAAGAACCATATCATTCTTTTTATGTCAATAATAAAATTAAATTGATAAGAAAAACAACATTATAATTCACTAATGTACCTTTTAAAAAAATACATTGCGTATTAAAATATAGTACGTCAAAATATAAGGAACGAACAAGGTTTCAGACTGATAAGCATTTTGTGGAACGCTGGCTTTGGGTTGAAAAAAAGCGTATGAACAGAAAAAGGGGCTTGGTCATAACATCAACCCAACCTACCAAAAATTCGGATGGCCTAAAATATGACCAAGGCCAGAAAAAGGAAGAAGCGTTATGAGTTGGTTAATTTGGACGATAGTGAACTAAGAGCTGCGGCTTGACAAATGGAAAATTGAAGTTTTTCAAATTATCAACATAAAAAAATTGAAAACTCAAGAATATGTTAAAATTAAAGAAGTTAGATCTGCTTTGCCGGCAGTGTTTTATTCAGGATGAGTGGGTAGACGCGGACAGCGGCAAAACCGTTGACGTCATCAATCCCGCCACAGGTCAGGTTCTTGGTACGGTTCCTTTTTGCGGTGCAGATGAAACACAACGGGCTATTAATGCGGCCAATGAAAGTTTGGATGCCTGGCGGTCCAAAACAGCCGGAGAACGCTCGGCCATCTTGCGAAAATGGCACGATCTGCTGATGAAAAACCAGGAGGATTTAGCCGTGATCATGACCGCTGAACAGGGCAAGCCCCTGGTGGAATCCCGGGGAGAAATTTCCTATGCCGCTGGTTTTTTTGAATGGTTTGCCGAAGAGGCCAAACGGGTATACGGGGATGTAATTCCCCAGACCGTGGCTTCACAACGCCTGGTGGTGATCAAACAGCCTGTGGGGGTGGTGGCTGCCATTACCCCGTGGAATTTCCCCAGTGCCATGATCACCAGAAAGGCTGGCGCAGCCCTGGCCGCCGGTTGCACCATGGTGGTGAAGCCGGCAACCGCTACCCCTTTTTCCGCACTGGCCATTGCAAAACTTGGCCAACAGGCAGGTCTCCCCAAGGGCGTGTTCAATGTGGTGACCGGCTCATCTTCCGCCATTGGCGGGGAACTTACGGGCAACGCAAAAGTCCGCAAACTGACTTTCACCGGTTCCACCCAGGTGGGTAAAAAACTGATGCGGGACTGCGCCGGTACCATGAAGCGAATTTCCATGGAGCTGGGCGGGAACGCCCCGTTTATCGTGTTTGACGATGCTGATATTGATGCGGCTGTGGAAGGCGCCATGGCCTCCAAATTCCGCAACTCAGGCCAGACATGTGTATGCACCAACCGGATATATGTCCAGGCCGGGGTGTATGATGAATTTTGCCGGAAGCTGACAACGGCCGTGGCGGACCTTAAGGTGGGCAATGGATTTGATGACGGGGTTCAGCAGGGGCCGCTTATTGATATGAGTGCCGTGGAAATCGTGGAAAGCCATATCAAAGATGCCGCAAGCAAGGGCGGTAAAATTCTGACCGGCGGTACACGCCACGCTTTGGGAGGCAGCTTTTTTGCCCCCACCGTTGTTGCGGATGCCACCGATGATATGCGCGTGGCCAAAGAGGAGACCTTCGGTCCCCTGGCCCCGGTTTTCAAGTTTGATACGGAAGAAGAGGTGCTGCGCAAAGCCAATGATACGGAATTTGGACTGGCCGCCTATTTTTACACCAAAGATCTGGGCAGAACCTGGCGTATCGGCGAAAAACTGGAATATGGCCTGGTGGGTATCAACTCCGGTATTATCTCCAATCCGGTCGCCCCCTTTGGTGGTGTCAAAGAGTCGGGTAACGGCCGGGAAGGTTCGAAATATGGGCTGGACGACTACCTGGAAATCAAATACATGTGTATGGCAGGTATCTAAGATAACACAGGAATAATCGCCCCATGACGCTGAAAATAAACATAAAGATAAAAATATTCAATGTACTTTAGCAAGCTCTCCTGATATACTTTTTTACTCCATTTTCCCGGCGGATAAGGGGATTATTTAGAAAATTCACACATCTTTTTCACAATTTTTCGTCAATTATATCAAGTCATTCAATTATTCCTTGTTAATGTGATATTGCTCCTTGACTTTGTGCCTCAATTTGGTAGACCATTATCGAAAAGAAAAAGTATTCGACGCTATTTTTATAAAAAAGTCACCGGCAAACCCGGGGTGTCACTTACCACTTTCGTTGTGGGCCACGTTGCAGTCAAAAAAAAACAAATTGGCCCGTGCCCGCTATACCGGCCGACGCAAGGACATAGTCTGACATAATTTTTATCTGGCCCCGATGCCGGTACAATTTATGGGGGACATTATGATTCGCAAACTCATTCTGGTATTGGCTATCCTGATTTGTACAACCATGTACGGCACAGCATCTGCAGGGGAGCTGGGAATAATCACCGGCGGCGCAAAAGGTACGTACTTCCAATTCGGCCTGAACCTGAAGGAATTAGGCAAAAAATTTGGATATAACATCCATGTATACAACTCCCGGGGATCCGTGGAAAATGTATATGCCGTGTACAAGCGCCCCAAGACCGAGATGGGTATTGTCCAGTCCGATGTACTGGCATTTGTGCTCAAGGTGCAATCCAACAAGGTCCTAAAGAGTATTGCAAGAAAGACTAAAATGGTTTTCCCCTTGTACAACGAAGAGGTCCATCTGCTGGGTAAAACCGAAGTTACGTCGTTTGATGACCTGGAAAACAGGCGGGTGGCCGTGGACAAGGAAGGTTCGGGCACCTATCTCACTGCCAAGCTCCTTTTTGAGATTTCGGGTATCAAACCGGCCCAAACCCTGGCCGTGGGCACGGATGATGCCTTGTCCATGCTCAAGGCCGGCACCATTGACGCCATGTTCTATGTGGCCGGATTTCCCGTAGCCCTTTTTTCCGAGCAGGTTACGGTCGGGGATGGGTTGCACATCGTGCCCATAGGCAACAAAAGCATTACCGAATTCTACCCTGTTGCCGAGATTCCGGTCGGCACCTATCCATGGCAGAGCCAATCCGTATCCACCGTTGCGGTGAAGGCTGTTCTGGTCTCCTTTGATTTCAGGGGGAACAGTTGCGATTCCCTGGGACAATTTGCCAACATTGTTTACGATAACCTGGAGTGGCTCAAACAAAACGGTCATCCGAAATGGAAAAGCGTAGACCTGGACTATCCCCTCAAAGGATGGGATCAGTATGACTGCGTTAAAAAACATCGCAGAGGCGGCAATCCCAGAGAAACGGGTCAGCCTATGGAAGAGAACCCTTTGCTGGATGCCATAAAAGAGATGCTCTGAATCTGGCTTATCTGAACCGGGACCGACCAAGGGAGGCACACCATGTATTGCACCCATTTCAACCTGAAAAAAAAACCTTTCCAGCTCAGTTCGGATAACAGCTTTCTGTGGTTGGGCAACACCCACGCCAGGGCTTTAGACCTTCTCAAACGCGGTATTGAAGGGCCTGAGGGGTTGCTGATCCTCACCGGAGACATCGGTACGGGCAAGACCACCCTGATCCATGAACTGCGCCATTGCCTGCCCCAAGAGACCGCAGTGGCCCATATCACAGATCCGAGCATTGAACTTCACTATCTGTTTCTTTCCATTGCCCGGGCCCTGGGATTTGATGAGCTTTATAGGGAAGGTGAAGAATTTGGCCCGGTACTGTCGGCTTTTTTAAACCGCCTCCACCAGGCTGGAAAAAAATGCCTGATCATTATTGACGAGGCACACCTGATTCCGGAGCGATTCCTGGCCCTGCTCCCCTCCTGGGCTAAATTTGCGCCGGATAATACCCTTACTATCATCCTTGCCGGTCAACTGGAACTCCACCAAGTCATGGAAAAAAAACTGGGTCCTTCATGGGAAAAGCAGGTGGATGTCCATGCCATGCTTTCTCCCCTGGAAGAAAAACAGACCCGGGACTATATCCACCGGCGCCTTGAGTTGGCCGGTGCAACACACAGGATTTTCACCCCCGAAGCTGTCCGGGAAGTACATGGGTATACCAAAGGCATTCCCCGGCGCATCAACATCGCCTGCGACCAGGCCATGATCGCCGCCTATTCAAAAGATATGCAAACCATTGACGCCCAGACCTTTCAGGATGCCGTGGGTATTTTGAAACTTCCCCAGGTACCGGTGCCTGTCTCCCCGCCGGCACCGGTACCTACAACGCTTTTGGCCAGCCTAAAGTCCCGGTGGCCGGCAAGGCCACTGCCCTCCTTGGCAGCAGCCGTTCTTCTGGTCGTCATTGCCTATACTTTTTACTCTCGGATACTTTCCATTCCGGATCAAATACAGCATCCCCAAATCAAAACACCGGCAACACAAAAGAGCTCCGTTTTTGTGCCGACCATGACCGTTCCGCCTCCTTCAGCCACGGAAACCCAAGGGGATCTGTCCGAGGCAGCATCTGGGCTGGAACCGTTTCAGGCCGAACGCCTGATTCCGCCCCTGGAACCCAGACAAGTAGCACCAGGACCCTCTGAACAAACCACTGCCAAATCCGACGGGACCGTCGATATGGATAAATTTATCAGAGAGGTCTTTATTATTGACAAGGCCGATTCTATGGTCCGGGCTCTGGATCCCTCACCCCGGCTATCGGCCCATAAAGCACCGGCACCTGAAACACCTGCACCTATCCCTGCCGAGCCCCCGGCATCCCGCTACAGAAACACTGAACCTGAGCGTGACCCCACGCCGACAACATCCGCGCAGCCAGACCCGGATGCTGTCATTGACTGGCTTATAAGAAAAAAATCCAGCTGATTGCCTCTATGTATTCAAACGTGTACCTTTATCTTGACATAAGCCGTATCTCCCTGGTATTAAAAGAGTTTTTTTATTAACTCCAAACGGTTCAGGAAGTCTGGCAATGGCATATAAGATAGCGGTGAACGGATATGGACGGATCGGGCGTTGCGTCGTGCGCGCCCTTTACGAGTCCAAAGCATACAGAGAACAGCTTTGCCTTGTGGCCATTAATGAAGCCTGGCATCCGGATACGGTGTTTCATCTGACCCGGTTTGATTCCACCCATGGACGGTTTCCGAAAGATGTGAGGAAAACCACCCGGGGTATGGCCATTGAAAACGATGAAATTTGTCTGCTCCAGGAAAAAAATATCGGGCATCTGCCCTGGAAAGACTTGAAGGTGGACGCAGTTCTGGACTGCACCGGTATTTTTAATGACAGGCCGGCTGCTAAACAGCATCTCCTGTGCGGTGCGGGAAAGGTTATTTATTCCCATCCCGGCAAAGATGAAATGGATGCCACAATTATATACGGGGTGAATCACAACAGTCTGAAAGCTGAACATGCGGTTATTTCCAATGCCTCCTGTACCTCTAACTGCCTGATTCCCATTTTAAGCGTCATTGATGCCGTGCTTGGCATTGACAGCGGCTCCATTACCACCATTCATTCCGCCATGAACGACCAGCCTGTGATTGACGCATATAATACGGATTTGCGTAAAACAAGGTCTGCCCTGCAGTCCATTATTCCGGTGACCACGTCACTTGCAAAGGGAATTGGCAGGATTTTGCCCCATCTGGACAAAAAATTTGAAACCCTGGCTATCCGGGTCCCCACCACCAATGTTTCGATCATGGACATTACCCTTGTGGTGGGGGCGGATACAGATGCGGAGCAGATCAATGACCTGCTTACCCGGGCTGCAGCATCGAATTTAAAAGGGATTCTAGGGGTCAATGATGAACAGTTGGTCTCCTGTGATTTTAACCATGATCCCAGGTCCGCCATTGTTGATCTTCCCCAGACCCGGGTGTCGGGATCACGGCTTGTGAAAATTCAGTCATGGTTTGACAATGAGTGGGGGTATTCCAACAGGATGCTTGACACCACAATTGCCGCCCTTAATAAATAAATAACAGCCATGGGCTGACCTGACATATCAACTGCCAGGCATAGCCCACAACAACGCTTTAAAGATCTGAGTAACTTACCCAGACTATCTTATAAAAAAAAAGTAAAGGAGGTTGGTCATGGCCTTAGATCCAACCAAACATGCGGATTGGGAAATTGCGGAAGATGCAGAAAAAAAGATGCTTACCATTTATAAAATCGGTGAAAAACTTGGATTAACCGAAGAAGAACTGCTGCCCCAGGGGCATTACATTGGTAAAATCGATTTCATGAAAGTACTTGACCGTCTTAAAGATAAGCCCAACGGAAAGTATATTGATGTTACCGCCATTACCCCCACCCCGCTTGGGGAAGGCAAATCCACTTCTGCCATAGGCTTGGTACAGGGCCTTGGAAAAATCGGAAAACGTGTTGCAGCTGCCATCCGTCAGCCTTCAGGTGGCCCGACCATGAACATCAAGGGGTCTGCCGCCGGCGGCGGTCTGGCCCAGTGCATTCCTTTGACGCCCTTTTCTTTGGGATTTACCGGCGACATCAACGCCATCATGAACGCCCACAACCTGGCCATGGTAGCCCTGACCTCTCGTTTACAGCATGAAAGAAACTATAATGACGAGCAACTGGAGCGCCTCTCGGGCATGAAGCGAATCGACATTGATCCCACCAATATTGAAATGGGATGGGTCATGGATTTTTGCTGTCAGGCCCTGCGTAACATCATTATCGGTATTGACGGCGTAAACGGCAAGTTCGACGGGTTTATGATGAAATCCAAATTCGGTATTGCGGTCTCTTCAGAAGTTATGGCCATCCTCTCCCTGGCCAAAGATCTTAAAGATCTGCGTGAAAGAATGGGTAAAATCGTTGTGGCATACACCAAAAAAGGCGCACCTGTCACCACTGAAGACTTAAAGGTTGCCGGAGCAATGACTGCCTGGATGGTTGACGCCATGAAACCCTCTTTGATGCAGACTCTGGAAGGCCAGCCTGTTATTGTTCATGCAGCGCCGTTCGCCAACATTGCCATTGGCCAGAGTTCCATCATCGCCGACAAAGTCGGCTTGAAATTGGCTGACTACCACGTGACCGAATCCGGCTTTGGGGCAGGCATTGGTTTTGAAAAGTTCTGGAACCTGAAATGCCGCTACTCCGGGCTGACACCTGATTGTGCCGTTATCGTTGCAACGATCCGTGCTTTAAAGTGCCATGGCGGCGCACCTGTGCCTGTTCCGGGTAAGCCCATGCCCGAAGCATACGGCATCGAAAACGTTGAATGGGTTGAAAAAGGATGTGTCAATCTCATCCATCACATCCGCAACGTGCGTAAAGCCGGCATATCGCCGGTTGTTTGCATCAATGTTTTCTATACGGACACTGACGCTGAGATCGCCAAGGTGTGTGAACTTGTCGATGCTGAAGGTGCAAGAGTGGCGGTTTCCCGCCACTGGGAAAAAGGCGGCGACGGTGCCATTGAATTTGCCCGGGCGGTTGTGGACGCATGCGAGGAAAAAACACAATTCAAGTTCCTCTACATGCTGGACATGCCGCTTAAACAGAGAATCGAACTTATTGCCAAGGAGGTTTACGGTGCCGACGGTGTTGATTATTCTCCTGTTGCCGACAGGAAATTAGCTGAGCTCCAGGCCGATCCGGAAGTTTCCAAGATGGGTGTCTGTATGGTGAAAACCCACCTGTCTTTGTCTGACAACGCTGCGCTTAAGGGGGTGCCCAAAAATTGGAGACTTACCATCCGTGAAGTCCTGACTTACAGGGGGGCAGGTTTTATCGTTCCTGTTGCCGGCGATATCTCTCTGATGCCGGGCACCTGTTCCAACCCGGCCTTTAAACGTATTGATGTTGATGTTGAAACCGGCAAGGTTCAGGGTATATTTTAAGATCAGGATTTAACCAATTCGGCAAAGGAAACAGCGTTGTATGTTTTTGGTTGTCGGAGCATATCAGGAGAAACTGCATGACCGCAAAAATCATTAGCGGAACTGAGATCAGAAAGAGTATTTTGGCTGAAATAAAGGCCGATGTTGAAAAAATGAAGGCTAAACACGGGAAAGTGCCTTGCCTGGCAACCATTCTTGTGGGGAAAGACCCGGGATCTGTCAGTTATGTCACATTGAAAATAAAAACCGCGTTGTCTGTTGGATTTCATGAAATTCAGGACGATCTGCCCGAAGATATCAGCGAAGCTGATCTGCTGGCTTTGATCGAAAAATACAACAATGATCCCGACATTCACGGCATTCTGGTTCAGTTGCCGCTGCCCATGCATATTGATGAAAAAAAGGTGATTAATGCCATTAATCCGGATAAGGATGTGGATGCATTCCACCCCGTTAATGTGGGCCGTCTGATGATCGGCGGTGATGATGCCAGATTCCTGCCCTGCACCCCGGCCGGTATCCAGGAGATGATTGTCCGTTCCGGCACACAGATATGCGGAGCAGAGGTCGTTGTGGTGGGACGTTCCAATATCGTCGGCAAACCCATCGCCATGATGCTGGCCCAAAAAGGTGTTGCTGCCAATGCCACCGTAACCATTGTTCATACAAGGACCAAAGATCTTGCCGCCCATTGCAAACGTGCTGATATCCTTGTTGTTGCAGCCGGCGTGCCTGGCCTTGTTAAACCCGAATGGATCAAGCCGGGCGCCACTGTCATTGACGTCGGCGTTAACCGTGTGGGCATGAATGAAGTTACAGGAAAAGTGATTCTAAAAGGTGACGTAGACTTTGATGCAGCCAAGGAAATAGCGGGCAAGATCACCCCTGTTCCTGGCGGGGTCGGCCCTATGACGATTGCCATGCTCATGAAAAATACTCTGAAATCCGCTCAGTATGCCCTGGGAGATTTATAAACAAGATTGTGACACAAAGGAGGAAAAATGGCTCAAGGAGATGGCTTTATAATGAAAGAGGCACAAACCGGTAAATCCGCCTGTAAAAACGCGCTGCCCAGGATAGATTTTTCAAGTTTTATTTTGTCTTTGTATTCATCCGGTCTTGTGCAGCTTGGAATAGTGGAGGATCCATCCACCGGAAAAAAAACAAAAAATCTGGAAATAGCAAAATACACTATTGATATGATTGCAATGCTCCAGGAAAAAACTTCCGGCAACCTGAACGGGGATGAGCAAAACCTGCTTAAAGCCCTGCTCAGTGAGCTGCGAATCGCCTATGTGGAGGCCAAGTCCTGATGCAGGTACGGCTATCTCCTGCTAAGATCAATTTATTTCTTTATGTCACGGGCAGGCGGGCTGACGGTTACCATGAACTGTTCTCCCTGATGGCCCCTTTGACACTGGCCGATCGTTTGGGAATTGAACGGTCAGGCAACGGTATCAGGGCGGTGTGTAGCCATCCGGATGTCCCAGAAGATGATACGAACCTGGCATGCCGGGCCGCAGTCCTTTTCAGGGCTGCAATGGTTGACAAAAAGGGGGATTGTGTTTTTGACCATCTGACCATCCACATTGAAAAAAGGATACCGGTATGTGGGGGGCTTGGGGGGGGCAGTTCAAATGCCGCATGTGTGCTGCTGGCCTTGAATGAATATAGCGAAACCCCGTTTTCCAAGGATGAACTGATGCGTTTGGGCCTCACCCTGGGGGCAGATGTTCCTTTTTTTATTTCCGGGGGGCCTGCTTTTGCCTCCGGCGTAGGCGAAAAACTTTTGCCCTGCACGCAAATGCCACGCCTGTCTGTGATTGTTGTAAATCCGGGTGTGCCTGCCTCAACAGGAGATGTTTTCAAAAAGTTGGAATTTGGATTGACATTCATCCCTTCATGTATTATAAAACCGAGTTCGAACGTGCTGCCATTCGGAAAAGAGCTTGATGGCAGGGAATTTTTGCATAACGATCTTGAGAGACCGGCATGCAGTTTATACCCTGAGATCGGTACTGCAAAAAAAGATATGGCGTTGCTGCTGCGAAGAAATGTGTATATGTCTGGAAGCGGCTCGTCTCTTTTTGCCCTTTACTCGGATCATAATATGGCCGAAAGGGACTACGAACAGCTCTTGCAGGTCCGGTCGGAAAACATGAAATATGTTTTTCTTTCCAGGATCAAGCTTTTGGATGGCTGATCTAATAAAAATTTTGGGGCGTCGTCAAGCGGTAAGACACAGGGTTTTGATCCCTGCATTCAGAGGTTCGAATCCTCTCGCCCCAGCCAAAATTTTAAAGGGCCAGGAATGGTTAGAAAACAAAGAGGTTTATTATGAACGGCCTGTCCATATTTGCCGGAAACTCCAATGTCCCCCTTGCAGAAAGAATATCGGAATATTTGGCCAAACCTCTGGGGCGATTGAAGGTCAACCGGTTCAGTGACGGGGAAACCCAGGTCGAAATTCATGAAAATGTGCGTCGGCGGGAAGTTTATGTCATTCAATCCACGTGCAAGCCTGTGAACGACAATTTAGTTGAGCTTCTGCTGCTCATTGATGCCTTCAGACGTTCCTCTGCTGCCCGATTGACCGCTGTTATTCCCTATTTCGGATATTCCCGCCAGGACAAGAAAGTTGCTCCCCGGGTGCCCATCAGTGCCAAGGTGGTTGCAGCCTTGCTTGAAAGGACCGGGGTTGACAGGGTCATCACCATGGACCTGCATGCCGGACAGATTCAGGGCTTTTTCAATGTGCCCGTGGATAATCTTTATGCAGCCCCTATAATTATTGATGATATAAAAACCCGTTTTAGTGATGATATCGTTGTAGTTTCTCCGGATGCAGGCGGGGTGGAGCGGGCCAGGGCCTATGCCAAACGCTTGGATGCCGGCCTTGCCATCGTGGATAAACGCCGTAGCGCACCCAATCAGGCCAAGGCCATGGCTATCATCGGAGATGTGAAGGGTAAAATTGCTTTGGTTATTGATGATATGGTGGACACTGCCGGGACCCTGACCGAGGCTGCCAGCGTTATCAGTGAAAAGGGTGCCAAAGAAGTTCATGCATATTGTACACATCCGGTATTGTCAGGCCCGGCTATTGACAGAATAACACAATCATCTTTGAGCTCCCTTGTTGCAACGGATACCGTCCCCTTGTCGGAAGAGGCCCGTTCCTGTGGCAAGATAAAGACGCTTTCCATTGCAAAACTTGTCGGAGAAGCTATTATGCGCAGCTACAGGGGAGATTCTGTAAATTCTTTATTTGTATAAAAAGATATATTTGATCAATCTGCCTTTTGTCTGAAAGGGCAGGTACGAAAGGTTTAAACATGGAACTTATAGAATTAAGTGTCGCAAAAAGAGAGAGTACCGGCAAGGGTGCTGCCAAAAAATTACGGGCGGACAACGCTATCCCCGGCATTGTTTATGGCGCGAAAATCGAGCCTGTAAAAGTGTCTATTGACGTTAATACCTTTGATAAGGTGATCCGGGAAAACGGTACCACAGGTCTTTTTTTTGATTTGAAGGTCGAAGGGGAGGGGGAGACGGGCAGAATGGTTATGCTTAAGGAGATTCAGATGGATCCCTTTGGTCTTCGCTATCAGCATATTGATTTCCATGAAATTGATATGGATGCAACAGTGTCCATTGTCGTTCCTGTTGAAGTCCAAGGTACCAGTGCCGGCGTCAAAGAAGGCGGTATGGTCCAGATTATCCGTCGAGATCTTGAAGTGATTTGCAAACCCAAAGATACCCCCGAAAGCATTAAACTTGATATTTCAGAACTTGAGATCGGGGATTCCATCCATGTCGCAGATATTGACCTGGGTGCTGAAATTGAGATTCCGTTTGATACCAATTTTACCGTAGTCACCATTGTTCCGCCTGAGAGTGGTTCGGATGATGAGGAAGGCGAAGAAAAAGCTGAAGTCGCTGAAGCTGGTGCTGAATAGATACAACGCCTTTTTTTGCGTGTTCGTTTCATTTTTGTTTAAGGCGTTTTTTAGTTTTAGATTGTTAAAGTCATGGCTGACTCAAAACGATTATTAGCGGGTCTGGGAAATCCTGGAGAACAGTATTCCCGGACCCGTCATAATATCGGCTTTGATGTCGTCGATGCCCTGGCGGATCGGTCCGGGTGCCGTCTGAACAAGGAAAAATTCAATGCCGCCTACACCGGCGTGCGTATGGGGCTCCAGGAGATATTTCTGGTCAAGCCCCTTTCGTATATGAACAGAAGCGGTATTCCCCTCCAGAAGCTGGCAGATTATTTCAAGATCGATATAGAGAATATCATTGTGGTCCACGATGACATGGACCTTCCCTTTGGAAAGATAAAGATTGTGCAGGGTAGGGGCCATGGCGGCCATAACGGCATTCGTTCAATTATTGATGCCTTTGGTCAAAAGGCATGTGTCCGGGTTCGGGTGGGTATTGGCCGCCCCGAAAGCGACAGATCCGTCACCGGACATGTCCTGGGTAAATATACCCCGGACGAACAGGCTTGTCTGGATCATGTTCTTAATGATGCCTGTGACGCCTGCCTCGCTATCCTGGAAAAAGGGGTCGTCAAGGCCATGAATTTCGTTAATTCCTCCGGATAAAAAGCGTTTCCCTGTTGTTTATTTTCCCCTGTTGTTCAGATCTGTTTAGTCCTATGTGGTAGGGCTGAATTTTAATTTTGTGTTTGTTGGCTTAATGTTTATTCAAAAAATATTCAGTTGACAATATTGTTTAGATGTGGTTTTCTGCCTGAGAATGGATAACTTGTATCTTTAAACAATAAGGTGGGCATAAATGGCAAAACAATCTGGGACAAACAAGGCTAAAGAAAATAGCAAGTCAACCAAAAAAGCGTTTTCAAAGGGCGACATGGCCGTCTATCCTGCACACGGCGTCGGCTGTATTGAATCGATCGAAACCCAGGAAATAAATGGGGATACCATGAATTTCTACATGATGAAAATTGTGGAAAACGGTATGACGATCATGATCCCTACATCCAATGTTGAATCCGTGGGTTTGAGGGAAGTGATCCCTGAAACTGAAGTGCCCCAGGTTTATGAGGTTATGCAGAAAAAAGCCCAGGCCAGTGACAACCAGACCTGGAACCGTCGTTACAGAGAATACATGGATAAGATCAAAACCGGGTCCATCTATGATGTGGCCGAGGTATTCAGGGATCTTTTCCAGCTTAAGCTTGAAAAAGATCTTAGTTTTGGCGAAAGAAAACTGCTTGATACTGCCCAGAATCTCCTTGTCCAGGAACTCTCCATGGCCAAAGATGTTGATGAAGCCTACATGATAAAAGAGATTGAAAATCTGTTCAACTAAACACCTTAATTTCTGATAACACAAATAGACCGGCACGTGTCACACTGCCGGTTTTGTATTTTTTCATGCGCATACAGATAGAAATTTCACCGGATCAGGCTGGCGTCAGGCTTGACCAGATTGTTGCCGATTCCCAATCCCGGATATCCCGCTCCAGGGTTGCAAGTCTGATCTCCCAGGGCTTTATTCTGGTGAACCACGCGTGTAAACGCCCCGGTTATAAAGTTAAGCCCAATGACCTGATTGAGGGGGATTTCCCATCACCGGATCAACAGGATACAAAAAACATTCTTCCCGAATCCATACCTTTGGACATCCTTTACGAGGATGAGCATATTCTTATGATTGATAAGCCTCCAGGCCTTGTGGTGCATCCCGGGGCGGGGAATAATTCCGGTACCCTGGTTAACGCCTTGCTTGGGCATCACCCGGCTTTTCGCGAAAAAGACTGGGACAGGGAACGGCCGGGTATCGTTCACCGCTTGGACAAAGATACCTCCGGGTTGATGGTTATTGCAAAAAAACTGAACGCCCTTGAATTTCTACAAAAGGAATTTAAGCAAAGGCGAGTCGAAAAGCACTACCTGGCACTGGCAAGGGGAGAAAATATACCGGAATCGGGGGTGATTGAACGCCCCATTGGCCGGCACCCTTACCATCGCAAACGCATGGCCGTCCTGGATGAGAACGGCAGATACGCAAAAACCTGCTTTAGTGTATTAAAACGGTTTAGTTCAGGGTGTCTTATGGATGTTCGTCTATATACCGGTAGAACCCATCAGATTCGCGTTCATTTTTATGACCAGGGTATGCCCCTTTTTGGTGATTGCATTTACCGGGAGCGACGGTTCCGGAAAAAAGATCCTATCGTGCCACGTCAGATGCTTCATTCCTGGACCTTGTCCTTTCGTCACCCTTATTCAGGTGTACGGCTCTATTTTGAAGCCCCTATGCCGGAAGATTTCAAAACCACTTTGCTGCATCTATCCGATGCATGCCTATATGATTGAATGATCAGGACTGGTTTAATCGGCGCTGGGATTCGGTCCAGTCAATGCGGCTTAAAAGTCCCCGGATAATTCTGACGTCCCTGGATGACAGACCCGCATTAGAGAATATCCTGCGGTAGGTCCGCAGCAGATGATCCGGGTTTTGGGGATCAAGATAATCAATATCTAAAAGTGTCTTTCTCATGTGCGCAAACATCGATTCAAGTGCTTCTCCCCGGGCAGGATCTTTAACCCCGGGGTCATGGAAATTTTTTGCGGCCCCGGAATTAAGGGAAACCTCGTAAAGCAGCACTGCCAGGGAGTGGCTCAGATTCATGGACGGGTAGGCCTCATGGGTGGGTATGGTGATAAAATACCGGCACAGCTCCAGGTCCTTTGTCTCAAGACCGGTATCCTCCGGTCCCATAACCAGGGCACTGTGATGTTCCTGTTTCTGCTCTTCGATCAGGGTTCCCGCCGTGGCCGGTGTTAAAAACCCTTTTCTATATTTGCCAAACCGACGAGTGGTGCCGTAGGCGGAATGGACATCAAAAAGCGCCTGTTCCAGGGTTTCAAATATCTGCGCCTGTTCAAGGATATGATAGGCGGATAGGGCCATTTTTTTTGCTTCAAGGGATTTATAAGCACTGCAGGGGCTGACAAGACGCAGCCGGGTGCATCCGAAGTTCATCATGACCCGGCACACTGCACCAATGTTGATTGGGCCCTGGGGGCGGACAAGGATAATACTGAGATGGTTCATGGCATTTTGATTTTTGAATATTGGATTTTTAGTTTCCGGGGGATTCCAGAATCAGGGTGACAGGCCCCTGGTTGATCAATGATACATCCATATTGGCCTGGAATTTCCCTTTTTTAACTGTAACGCCCAGTGAGACAGCCCTTTGGGCAAAAAAACGGTAAAGCCGGCATGCAGGCTCGGGCGGGGCTGCATCCGTAAACGAGGGGCGCCGTCCCTTGCGGCAGTCTGCCATAATCGTGAACTGGGAAACCACCAGAAGCTCGCCTTTGACATCAAGAAGAGACCGGTTCATTTTTCCCTTATCATCTTCAAATATTCTTAAATTGATGATTTTGTCCACCAGGTATTCGGCATCCTTTTCGTTGTCGCCATGGGCCACGCCCAAAAGTACCACAAGTCCTGTTTCAATGCTGGATATAATGGTGTTGTCTACAGTAACATGAGCTTTTTTAACCCGTTGAACAATGGCTTTCATCGGTTTCCTTAAGATTTGTCTGTTTTAAATACCGGGATAAAAAATTTAGGCGGGCGTCATGCATCGGGGCCTGGGCCAGTTCGTGGAAAATCCCATATCTTTTAAGGATTGAACCGCCCTGTCCACAAACATGCCTGCCTGTTCTTTGCTGTGCGCGTCGTCCCCGGGAACCACGCGAATACCCAAGGCTTTTGCCCTTTCCAGAATTGCCGGGGTCAGGTATGGCATTTTTTTTCCTTTGGCAAGGGGGCGCAGGTTATAATCCAGCACCAGTCCCAACTCTTTTATCACAGAAAGGTTGCGCTGGATGCGTTCAGCAATTTCAGGTTTGTCAAGCCGTGCCTCAAAGTCAGGATCATAAATGCGTATAATATCAAAATGACCCACAACAAAGGGATGCAGATCCAGGATCATTTTATACTGGGCGTCAAAATAGGCCGTATACATGGCATCAAGACCGTTGAAATCCGCTGCAATGGCCTCATAATCCTGCCTGGAATAATCAAAACATCTGTCATTGAGATGATGGACCGAGCCCACAATATAGTCGGGATTAAATTCCCGGATCAAGGACCGTACAAGGGCCGGGCTTCCGGTGACGGTTTCGGTCTCAAATCCTTTAAATATCAGGATATCTGACTTATATTTTTTTTTAAGCCGTTCCAGTTCAAAAAAGTATCTTGAAAACCGGTCCCCAAGATCCTTGACCGAAAAGCCTTGCTCAAGTTCATCCGGGTAGATGAGTCGGTGTTCGGGCGGGGGCATGTGCTCGCTGATGCCCACTGCTTTAAATCCTTTGCTGATATAGGCTTTTATAAGATCTTCAAGGCTGTCCTGGGCATGGCAGCAGAACTGGCCTGAATGTCCGCCATGAAAGGATATGAGTTCAGAATTAATCATGGAGCGGACTTTATCACCAAGCCGGGAGTAAAATCAAGATCGGGATTGTCTGGGTACAGGGCAATGGCATGTAACCTGGAATTGATTGTTGCAATTTTCGACAAGGGATGTTTAATCTCTAATTATGTTGACAGCGAACTATCGTTTTGAATTAAAACAGATTCGACGTATAATTCAAAAAAAACAAAAATTTAATTTTTGTCCATCATTGTCTCTGGTGAAATTTTTTGAAAATTTTATTTCTTGAGCCTTTTTACGGCGGGTCCCACAAGGTTGTGGCAGACGGTTTTGCGGCCTGTTCCCGCCATCAGGTGGATATTTTATCCCTTGCCCCCAGATTCTGGAAGTGGCGGATGCGAGGCAGTGCCCTGGCATTTATTCGGCAGATTAAAAATTTGACGGAGTATGATCTTGTTTTTGCCACGGATATGGTGGATGTCACAGATTTTAAAGCCCTGGCAGGCCCACAATGCCCGCCCGTGGTCCTCTATTTCCATGAAAATCAACTCAGCTATCCCCTGGAACCCGGTGAAAAAAGGGATTTTCATTTGGGGTTCACCAATATCATATCTGCCCTGTCTGCGGAAGGGGTGTTTTTTAATTCGCAATTCCACAGGGATGATTTTTTCAGCGCTGCAAAAGCCCTGATTCGTAAAATGCCGGACCTTCGCCCAGGATGGATTCTGGATAAAATCCGGGGTAAAACCTGTGTACTGTATCCGGGTATTGATTTTGACTCCAGGGGCTTTGTTACTTCGGAACGTCAGGAGAGCAGCCTTGACCGACCTCTGGTGATCTGGAATCACCGGTGGGAGTATGATAAAAATCCAAAGGCCTTTTTCAACGTACTGGAAGGCCTTAAGCGTCGGGGTATTGTGTTTTACCTGGCAGTGATGGGTGAACAGTATGGCACTGTTCCCGAAGAGTTTAAAGGCATTGAGGAAAGGTTTGATGCCGAACTTCTTGTTTACGGGTACCAGGAACAGGTGGCGGATTACAGAAAATGGCTGGCCAAAGGCAGTGTTGTGATCAGTACCGCCATCCAGGAAAATTTCGGTATTTCAGTGATGGAGGCCGTGGCCCATGGATGCTTTCCGTTGCTGCCCAATCGTTTGTCATACCCCGAACTGATCCCCGAACATTTAAAATCCGATGTCATTTACCGGGATGATGCCGATCTGGAGGCCAGGCTGGAACATATCCTGGTGCAGCCCCAAGTCTATCAG
The DNA here is from genome assembly GCF_000233695.2 of Desulfobacter postgatei 2ac9. NCBI lineage: Bacteria > Pseudomonadati > Thermodesulfobacteriota > Desulfobacteria > Desulfobacterales > Desulfobacteraceae > Desulfobacter > Desulfobacter postgatei. The sequence goes on from NZ_CM001488.1 coordinate 3,163,108, forward strand.
GAGAGGGCCGCAGCTCTATCGGCCCATGCCGCAGGGTTTTCCTGGTCGCATATGGCGGAAAAATGGGATGAAGCATTATACCAGAGTTTTATAAAGAGCGCTGGATGGGTTTTCCCTGTCAGCTGAATAATGAAATTTGAGATCTTTTAACAGAAATAAAGTCTTCGGCCATTTTTTATCTGAAAGGATAAAGTTTATTTGAGACAGGTATTGACGGCGATGAACCAGGTATTACTTTTATGCCATAATGAATAAAAAGTAATGTAAATAGAATTGGAGATATATTATGAATTTTGAAAAATTGACGGTAAAATCCCAGGAGCTGTTTCAGCACGCCCACACCCTTGCGGTTGAAAAGGGACAGCAGGCCATTGAGCCCATCCATTTTTTAGGGGCCATGCTGGCCGATGACCAGGGTATTGCTGTCTCCATATTTAATAAAATAGGCGTCAATCCCCGTGCTGCCGTACAGCTTGTCTCTTCAGCCCTGGATAATATGGTCAAGGTATCCGGGGGAAAGCCCTATCTGTCGGAACCCGGGCGGAAAATGCTGGATCTGGCCTTTAAGGAATCTGCAAAGATGAAGGACCAGTATGTCAGCCTTGAGCATATTCTGATCAGTCTGACCCAGGGTAAGGACAAGGCCGGCGAAATTCTTTCGGGTTTAGGCGTTACAAGGGACGTGATTCTGTCCGTGCTCAAGGATATCCGGGGAAACCAGCGGGTGACCGACCAGAATCCAGAAGACAAATACCAGTCGTTGGAAAAATTCGGGAAAGACCTGACAGATTTGGCCCGCCAGGGAAAACTGGACCCGGTTATCGGCCGGGATGAGGAGGTCAGGCGTATTGTTCAGGTCTTGTCCCGGCGCCGGAAAAACAATCCTGTGCTTATTGGCGAACCGGGTGTCGGCAAAACCGCTATTGTGGAAGGGTTGGCCCAGCGGATTGTGGAAGGCGACGTGTCCGAAACATTGAAAGACCGGCGGGTCATTGCCCTTGATATGGGGGCGCTGCTGGCCGGGGCCAAATTCAGGGGCGAATTTGAAGATCGTCTCAAAGCGGTATTAAAAGAGGTTGAGGCTGCCGAGGGCGAAATCGTTCTTTTCATCGACGAATTGCATACGGTGGTGGGGGCAGGTGCTGCCGAAGGGGCTGTGGATGCCTCCAATATGCTTAAACCTGCCCTGGCCCGGGGCAGTCTGCGCTGTGTGGGTGCCACTACCCTGGACGAGTATAGAAAATATATTGAAAAAGATGCTGCCCTGGAGAGGCGTTTCCAGCCGGTTCTTGTCAGAGAACCCACCGTGGAAGATACCATCTCCATCCTCAGGGGATTAAAGGAAAAATATGAGGTGCATCACGGCATCCGGATCAAGGATTCAGCCTTGGTCGCAGCCGCCACCCTTTCCCATCGGTACATTGCTGACCGGTTTTTGCCGGACAAGGCAATTGACCTGATTGATGAGTGCGCATCCAGGCTTCGTATTGAAATTGACTCCATGCCCCGGGCCATTGACGAGATTCAGCGGCGGCTGACCCAGGCGGCCATTGAGCGCCAGGCCCTGATCAAGGAGAAGGACAAGGCCTCCAGGGAGCGTCTTGAACACCTTGAAAAGAACATTGCCGCCATGGAAGAGGAGATAAGGCCCCTGAAGCTGCACTGGGATAATGAGAAATCCATTATCCGGGAGATCTCGGCCATGCGGGAGGATATTGACCGCTTCCAGACCGAGGCCCAGCTTGCCGAGCGTGCCGGCGACTTTGCAAAGGTGGCCCAGATCAGATACGGCAACATTGCAGATCTCAACAGAAAAATTGAGGAGAAAAAACAGAGTCTTGACACCCTGCAGCAGACCTGCAAGATGCTTAAAGAAGACGTGGAAGAGGCTGACGTGGCCGAGGTGGTCTCCACCTGGACCGGCATCCCCGTATCCAAGATGCTCCAGGGTGAGCAGGAAAAACTGATCACCATGGAATCCCATATTTCCAAACGGGTCATCGGCCAGGAAAACGCCATTGATGCGGTCTCCAATGCCGTGCGAAGAGCCAGGTCCGGCTTGCAGCCTGAAGACCGGCCCATCGGTACCTTTATCTTCATGGGGCCCACGGGTGTGGGGAAAACCGAGCTTGCCAAGGCCCTGGCCGAGTTCATGTTTGATTCCAGGGATGCCATGGTGCGGCTGGATATGTCCGAGTACATGGAAAAGCACAGTGTGGCGCGTCTCATCGGTGCCCCTCCCGGATATGTGGGATATGACGAGGGCGGATACCTGACCGAGGCGGTGCGGCGCAGACCCTATAGTGTGATCCTGTTCGACGAGATTGAAAAGGCCCACCCGGACGTGTTCAACATCCTGCTCCAGGCCCTGGATGACGGCCGGATGACCGACGGCCATGGCCGAACCGTGGATTTCAGGAACACCATCATTATCATGACATCCAATATCGGATCCAGGATTCTGCTTGAGGCGGGGAAGAGTGGTTTTTCCGAGGAGGTGGAACAGGCCGTGCAGCAGGCCCTTAAAGCCGCATTCAGGCCTGAGTTTTTAAACCGGATTGATGAGATCATCACCTTCCATGCCCTGGAACGCGAACATCTCATGGATATTGCCGCCATCCAGATTGCCGCCCTCAACAGGCGCCTGGCTGCAAGGAATCTGGCGGTTTATCTGGACGATGACGCCATGACCTTCCTGGCGCAGAAGGGCTACGACCCCGGGTTTGGTGCCCGTCCGCTCAAACGTGTGATCCAGCAGGAAATTGAAAACCCGCTCTCCATGGCATTGCTTAAAGGGGAGTATCTGGAAGGCGAGACCGTACACTTCCGCTTTGACAGAGAAAAAAACCGGCTTGTTCCCGGTCATGGCCCCAAGAGTCTCAACGCTATGGGATAATCGGGCTTGTGGGAAAAAGAGAAACAATCCCCCGGGCCTGCATCTAAAATCTTTGCAGGTTCCGGGGGATTGTTTTCTATTATAGTATTACATGCCCCAAAAGTTAGAACGTGTCTGAAAAGGATTTAATCTCAGGATGCTCACCTAAAAAGCGGTACAGGGTTGCCCTGCCCACGCCCAGCACACGGGCAGCCTTGGATTTGTTGCCGCCGGTTTTGACCAGGGCGGCTTGGACATTTTCCTGATTGAGCTTGCCGCGGGTAAATTGCGCACCAGACTCTGAGGGCTCATTTGATAAGAGAGGCCGCATGGGTTGTCTGTTGGATGCAACAAATGGAAGATCCGTGGGCAAAATAACGTTGCCCCGGGCCCGGACCACGGAAAACTGGATCACATTTTTTAATTCCCTGACATTTCCGGGCCAGTGGTAGTCCATCATCTCCCGAATGGTGTCAGGGGCGAGTTTCGGTACGGACTTTTTAGTTTCTTTTTCCGCCTCCCGCAGGAAATGTTCGGCTAAAAGCGGGATATCATTCTTTCTTTCCCGCAGGGGCGGCAGGTGGATGGGAATGACGTTGAGCCGGTAATAAAGGTCTTCCCTGAACCGCCCGGCCCGGACCTCTTCTGCCAGATCTTTGTTGGTGGCTGAAATGATTCTCACATCCACGCTGATATTTTTTTCTCCACCTACTTTTTCAAATGATCCCTCCTGGAGGAACCGTAGAAGTTTTACCTGGGTTTTCAAGGGCAGTTCCGCCACTTCATCCAGGAACAGGCTCCCTTTATGGGCGAGTTCAAACCGGCCTTGACGTTCCTTGACCGCCCCTGAGAATGCGCCTTTAACATGGCCGAACAGCTCGCTTTCCACAATACCTTCGGGGATGGCCCCGCAGTTGACCGGAACGAAACTGCCGTTGCCGTAGGACGAGATATCATGAATAGCATAGGCCACCCGTTCTTTGCCGGTGCCGGTTTCGCCGGATACGTGAACCGGGTAGTTATACAACGCCACATCCCGGATCTGCCGGAAAATGTCCTGCATGCCTTTGTCCTTGCCGATGATGCCCGCAAAATTGGAAAGGTCTTCGGCTTTCAGGGACAGACGTATGGAATCGGTCATATCCCGGAAAGAGGCCACAACTCCCTGGATTTCCCCTTCATGGTCCGGGATGCAGTAAACGGTCATTTCCAGATGACGGGTCTCCCCTGTTTTTGTGACTATGGTAACCGGATACTCCTTGGTTCCGGCGGAAAGTTTCGGGGAATCATTGCAAAAAGAGCATTTGGAACCGCAGAACGGGGCCTGGAACACATCGTGACAGTCTTTCCCCAGGACCTCTTTTTTACTATATCCGGTAATTTTTTCCGCTTCTTTATTAAAAACAGTGATGATACGCTCCGTGGTATGTGCCATGACACCAAGTTTGAGATTGTCCACCACGAGGTTGAGATTATGCAGGTCCAGCAGAGAATGTGTAAACTTTTCCATTTTTGATTTCCAGGCAACGCGCTTTTAGTAATCGATACCAGGCTGTTCTTGAAACGGTCTTTTAAATGGCACATTTGTGTATCATGCGCAATGTTTTTTTGCATCTGTAAAAAGAAAAAATGGGCGCTACCGAATGAATATCCCAACGGCAAGGGACTCGGAAAAAATATATCATCTGTTTTTTCCAAGTCCCTGGGGCTGACGGGGAACTTTTTTAGGGAATTATTCCCAGGAAATACAGTCTTGGGGGCAGTTTTTCACAGCTTCAAGAATATCTTCGTCATCCTCATAGCTGTCAAGGGGTAGTACATCCACATAACCTGCATCAATCATTTTAAAAGCGTGGGGCGCCAGATCAATACAGACCTCGCACTGGTTGCAGCAGCCAAGATCAATTACCGGTTTTTTTTGTATTTTCATCAAATTATCCCTTTGTCAATGGATTCAAGCCACCAGCCTTTTAGAATATGGGCCTGTTTCTCTTTTTCTGCAAGATCAAGAATCTTGTACCCTGTATCCAGCAAAATTCCATAAAGTATACCGCAGTGGGGGTCTTCATGGTGTTCATATCCGGTCTGTGCCAGTTCTATCATTTCATGGGCCAGTTCAATGGTGCGTTCGATGTTTATGTCACATTTTTTTTTCAGCATGGCGAATTCTCTTTAATCGTTTCACACCAGGGTAAATAAAATTGGTAATTATTCATTGCCTGCCACAACCTGTTCCGGGGTGCAGGCATGGACGATATCCGATATCCGGGTAGCCGTAAAATCCCACCCTGTGTAAATATCAATGGTTGTTTTGTCTGCCTGGATAAAATCGGGCACAAGCATATATTCGAAAACACGGGCATTGGCCAGTGCCCTTAGGGCATATCCACGCTTTATCGGATCTGTAGAGGCGAGATGTGCCTGGAGCTGTTCCCTGGCGATATCGGTTATATTTTGGGGTGCTGTCCCAAGATATGTGCCAATTCCCCACAAAACCCCGCGCTGGAGCATTTCATGTTCTATATGGTTGCCTTTGTCATCCAGATAGGAAAAAAGGATGCATTTAAATTCCCGGGCCAGGGGCGGACTTTTGCTTAAAATTTCTCCCATGGCCTCGGGGGACCCCCAGCCGATGCCGCCGGATTCATCGTTCAAATTCCACATGATTCGTCTCATAACTATTCTGGCTTTTTCCATGGAATTATCGGCAATCCTTGCGGCAAGCTCCCCCATGGCGGTTACGCTGCGGAACTTAATCAGTTCCTCCTTGTTGTAAAAATAAGAGAACAAATGTCCGATGAGCTGGGCATCCGGAATCTGGGCCAGCCTTTTTAGGGCCTGGGTGCGATTGCCAAGGGCAAGAATTTGTCCTACCTGCTTTTTTGTTTTTCTGCCGTATGGTTTCATGGCTGTTCTCTTTCTAATATTTATTGATGTTGGCCGCCTTTGAAATTATCCTATGGGGTTCTTAACTTAAATTAAACAGCACAAATTATGCCAGGTCTCTTTATGCAGGGCTTTTGAACTTTATTCCATCGTTGAATCCCATCAAACGACTTACTGATGCGTCTTTCAAGGGGTTTGAAAAAAAGATGTCCGATGTCGTGATTTGTTTGTCTCAATATTTGGCACACAAATGTGTCTCGATACAGGTGAGGGTTGCTTTCAGGGCGGGTAACAGGTATAGGAAAAGATGTGGTGCGACTCCCGAATTGAGGCTTATACGATTAATTTTCAGGATAAAAGATATGAATATTGACCCGTTTTCCTTGTATTGTACACCGACGTTTTTTATTAATTCGGATCATGAAAAGATTATTGCATTTTCAGCCCGGCATGCAGGATCGTCGGATAACCCCGTAAAAAAGGCTGTAAGCATTTTCTACGCTGTCAGGGATCAGATCCGGTATGACCCCTATAAGATTCCGAATCACCAAGAGGGCTTTAAGGCAAGCCGGGTTCTGGCCGAAGGCAAGGGATTCTGCGTGTCAAAGGCTGTGCTTTTAGCCGCCTGTCTCAGGTATTTTGAATCGGGTGGGGTTTCAGGCGATTTCAATGCTGAGGTAAAAGAACTGCATCCTAAATAAATAGAGTAAATGATGAAATATAGCCTACAAGATCTCATTGACATGGAACATTTCCAACAAAAATTGATTGCCGTCATCTCCAAGAGTGGTTTGAAAAGACTGACGGAGATAGAACATAGAAAACAAATCGAAAAAAGCGAAAACCGATATCGATCAATTCTTAAAGCCTCTTTGGACGGTTATTGGCTTACGGACACCAAAGGCAAACTCCTTGAGGTTAATGATGCGTATTGCCGCATGAGCGGCTATAGTGAAAAAGAACTGCTCTCTATGTACATTTCGGACTTTGAAATTATAGAAACACCAGAGCTGGTAGCCCAACATATGAAAAAGGTCGCCTTGAAAGGATCAGATCGATTTGAATCTAAACATCGCCGCAAAGACGGAACCGTCTTCGATGTTGAAGTCAGTCTTCAATTCCGACCTGAGGAAGGCGGGCAATGTGTTTGTTTCCTTCGAGATATAACAGATCGTAAATCATTGCAAGATCGCCTTGAGTCACTTTGGTCTCTAGCCCAAATGACCGAAGCCGGCCCCAAGGTTTTGTTCAACTTGGTGTTGGAGAAAACCCAAGAGCTTACAGGCAGCCGGTATTCATTTTTTGGTTTTATTAACGATGCGGAAGATCAACTGGAAGTCAACGCTTGGTCAAAAGAAGCCATGAATCAGTGCCGCGTCCAAGACCAACCCATTCATTTTCCCATTGCCAAAGCAGGACTTTGGAGTCAGGCAGTCCTTGAACGAAAGCCGCTTTTCTGGAATGATTACAACCTTGATCATAGCCGCAAAAAAGGATTGCCTGATGGACATGTTCCCATCAAAAATTTCCTTTCTGTCCCAATTCTTAGAAATGAAAAAGTAATCGCTTTGGCTGCGGTGGCCAATAAGGATTCCGATTATACAAGTCAAGATGTATCTCAAGTTCAGGCCTTTGTATCAAATATCCTTCTTTTGATTGAAAAGCGTATAGCCGACGAGGCATTACAAAAGAGCGATGAACGGCTGAAACTGGCGCTTGATTCAGTCTCGGATGCTGTTTGGGATTGGCGAGTTCATACCGGTGAGGTCTATTTCAGTTCACGTTGGTATACCATGCTCGGATATGAGGCTTACCAATTGCCCCAGAATTTTGAAACATGGCGGAGCTTGCTCCACCCTGATGACTTGCCTGAATCAGAGGCAACCGTGTTTCGACATCTTAAATATGCAGAGCCATTTGAGATCGAATATCGTATGCGCACGAAAGAGAATCAATGGCGTTGGATTTTAGCCCGGGGAAAGGCTGTTGAAAGAAATGACCAGGGCAAGGCTGTCAGAATGCTCGGTACCCACATGGATATCACAGAGCGGAAACAGTCTGAAATGGCGCAATATCCTTGTCAACACCCCTCAAATTGGTATTTCAATAAATACCAGCGCTGAAATTACTTTCGTCAATGATCACTTTCTGGCCCTCACCGGATGGAAAGAAAATGAAGTTATGGGGCGGAATTGGTTTGACTTGTTCATTCCGGAAAATCTCCGGGAAGATGTCAGAAAGGTTTTCCACTCTGTAATGGGGCAAAAGGATACGCTTGGGTTCTTGAATTTTGAAAATGAAATCCTTGGAAAATCCGGCCAGGTTTTTAATGTCGCCTGGTCTAATGTATTGACCAAGGATGTTGAAGGAAATGTGGTTGATGTGACTTGTTTGGGGGTTGACCTTACTGAACGCAGGCGTTCTGAAGATAAATTAAGGAAAAGCGAAATCAAATACCGAACAATGATGGAGGCGATAAAAGACCCGGTTTATATCTGTTCGGAGGATTTTATAATACAATATATGAATCAAGCCATGATTGACAGGGTCGGCCGTGATGCCACAGGGGAGTTGTGTTACCAAGCACTTCATCGGTTCGATAGAAAATGTCGGTGGTGCAAATATGGTGAGACATTTCAGGCGGGTCATGCCGAAAAAAATATTTTCAGCCCTCTGGACAAGTCTTCTTTCAATGTTTCAACTACTGTCTTTGTCAATGAAAGCGGATCTTTGTCCAAGCTTTCTGTATTCAGGGATACAACGGAACTCATAGAATTGCAAAAGCGCCTTCAACAAGCACAAAAGATGGAAGCGATCGGTAACCTTGCCGGCGGCATTGCACACGATTTTAACAATATTTTATTTCCCATCATTGGAATGTCGGAGATGCTGATGGAGGATCTGTCGTCCGGAAGCCTGGAGTACAAATACGCACATGCCATATATAAGGCCGGCCATAGAGCCAAAGAATTGGTGGCACAGATTCTCGCCTTCAGCCGTCAATCAGATCAGAAAAAAATGCCGATAAGGTTCCAGGATATTTTAGAAGAGGTCCTCAAGCTTTGTCGGGCGACGATTCCGGCAAATATTAAGATAGAGCACAAAATTCAACGAAATTGCGGGTTCATTATGGGGAATGCCACACAGCTCCATCAGGTCGGTATGAATCTTATTACCAATGCATACCATGCGGTTCAGGAAAAAAACGGCAAAATAATTGTTGCTCTTGAGGAGATCAAAATTGACCGGACCAATTTAACGGATACCGGCATTCATTCAGGAAAGTATCTGCTGTTTACTGTTTCCGACGATGGTACCGGTATGACGGACAAAGTCAAAAACAAGATATTCGAACCTTACTTTACGACCAAAGAGCAAGGTAAGGGAACCGGTCTTGGACTCGCCGTGGTGTACGGGATCGTTAAAGAATATGGTGGCGAAATTGAAGTCCAAACGCAAATCGGGTCAGGTACTATATTCAGCGTCTATCTACCCTTAATGAGTCAATCAGAAAACCAAGGGGCTGCAGAAATAAAAACTGAAATTAAGATGGGGCATGAACATATTCTTCTGGTTGATGATGACGCCGCAGTCGCCAACCTTGAACAGCAGATACTTGAACGGCTTGGTTATCAAATTACGATGCGTACCGGCAGCCTGGATGCCGTTGAGGTTTTTCGTTCAAATCCGGATGCCTTTGACATTGTCATTACTGACATGACCATGCCGAATATGACTGGTGATCAACTCGCAGAAAAGATTTTATCCATAAAACCGGATATACCTATTGTCATTTGTACCGGGTTCAGCGAAAGGATAAACAAAGAGCAGGCTGAAGCTATTGGGGTAAAAGGCTTCTTAATGAAGCCCGTTGTAAAATCAGATTTTGCGTCGATGGTTCGAAAAGTTCTGGATGATGCTAAATCTGAAAATAAAGGTTAGGCTCATCGGCCTTAATCTCTGACGGGAAAAATTAGTGATAGCCAAAGAAAACAAACCCTCATTTTCCGGGTCCGGTTTTCAACACTTCAGCGGCATCCTTGACCCGGGTCTGTTCCAGCAGACGCTGGGCATAGACCTTTGCCCGGGAAAAACTTGTCTCCATGACCGTGGCCTGGACCCTGGGCAGGAATTTGGGATCCACGCTCAGGGTGGTGATGCCCACTCCGATCAGAAAGGGGATGTGGTCGGGATCATGGGCCATCTCTCCGCATACGGATACATCAGTGCCATGGCCGGCAGCCGCCGTTGCAATGGTTGCAATACCGCGGTTCACGGCAGGATGATAGGGGATATAGTACTCGGCCACCAGTTTGTTGCCCCGGTCTGCACCCAACATATACTGGATAAAGTCGTTGGTGCCGATGGCAAAAAAATCTGCCAGTTGAGCAAATTCATCTATGGTGGCAAGCACCGAGGGCAGTTCAATCATCATGCCCACCTCAGGGTCGTTTTTGTGGGGTACGCCTTCCTGTTCCATCTGACGTATGCATTCGGCCATTACCTGTTTTCCCGCTACGAATTCGTCAATGGAGGATATTAATGGAAACATCAGGCGAACCTTTTCCCTGCCATGGGCCGCCCTTAAAATGGCTTTGATCTGGGCCTGGAAAATCTGGCGGTATTTCAAAGAAAAGCGAATGGAACGCAACCCCAGGGCCGGGTTGGCCTCCTGGATAAAATCCGTGTGCTTTATGACTTTTTCTCCGCCGGCATCCAGGGTGCGAACCGTGGTGACGGTTCCGGGCTCGGTTTTGTCAAACAGGCCCTTATAAATAAAATATTGTTCGTCTTCAGAAGGAAAACCGCCCCGGATGAGAAACGGGAATTCCGTGCGGTAGAGGCCAATGCCTTCGGCTTTCAGTTTTCGGGCCAGGCGAATTTCACTGAGCAGGTTGATGTTGGCAAGCAACCGGATGCGTCTGTTGTCAAGGGTGTAGGTGGCCGGCTGCATCGCCCGGGTCTTTGTCCGATTTTCTGCCTCTTGTTTAGCCTTGAATATGGAAAGGGTGTTATCATCGGGATTGATGTAAATATTGCCCTGGCCGGCATCCAGCAGCAGCCGGGTGGTGTCGGGCAGATCCAGAAATACAGGGTCATCGGCAATGATCAGCGGGATGGACAGGGAACGGGCAAGAATAGTGACATGGGAGGTGACGCCGCCGCCCACCAGCACAATGCCCCGGATGCCGTCGGCGGTGAGTTTCATCATGTCCGAGGGGTAAATGTCCTGGGTAACAAAGATCGTTCCCCTGTCAGCGGCCTTGGGCGTATGCACGGCCTTGAGATGGGACAAAAGACGTATGCCCAAATCCTCAACATCCACGGCTTTTTCCTGCATATAGGCATTGGGATTATCCGAGAAAACCTTGATGTATTTCAGAGCGACCTGCTGGATGGCTGCCACAGGAGAAAGGCCCTGTTCTATCAGGGTTTTCATTTTTCCGGTGAAATTTTTGTCCTTGAGCATCATGAAATGGGCCGTGAAGATCAAAGATTCACTTTCCGGAAGACTTGCGGCAAATTTATCCTGCAGTGCCTTTAACTCATCAATGGTTTTTTCCACGGCGGTTTGAAAATCACCCGGGGAATAGGTGACATTGGATGGGTCCGCCTCAAACAGGATGGCTTTGCGTTTTCTTCTCGAAGGCCGGATCGTGCCAAAGGCTGAGCCATATCCGTCGGATTTGCCTTTAATGAATGCGGGGAATGTTTTTGCAATGGTCTCTGCATCTTCGTCTGGATCGGCCGGCTCAGAGGCCAGGGCCATAAGCAGTCTTGCATTTTCAATGGCACCGGCCAGCTGGGTGGCGGCCGTTCTCAATGCACGTTCATCAAGCAGGGTAAAATGGTCCATTTCCCGTTGTTGGACCACCAGAACACCGATCTTCACCACCCCGCGTCGGATGGGCACACAAAGAAAAGAATTAAATGGTTCTTCTCCGGCATTGTCAAAATATTTGAACCCCGGGCTTGTTCTTGCGTTTCCCACCCGCAGAACCCGGTCCTGGGAGAAACACTGACCCACCAGGCCTTCTCCGGGCAGCATCCTGATCCGGTCAACGGCTTCGGGTTTCAGACCCCGGGTGGCTTTCAGGACCAACTCTTTGGAACGTGAGTCAAAAAGGTAGATGGAGCAGACATGGGCTTGAAGGTGATTTGCCACAAGTTCGGTGGCACCTGTCAGAAATGCTTCAATGTCCGATCCGCTGGTGATGATGGAGGCAAGTTCCCCCATGTCGAACAGCAGGTTGAGATGGTCGGGTTCTTTTCTATTCATACTTTTCCTTGCTCCACAGGTGTCACGTCTGCCTCCAATAGAGATTTATTCACAAAGCCCAGGCTCTAATCTAATTTGAAACAGTTCAAGATTCAACGAAAAAAGAGATGCCGAAAACAGTTTGGGTGAACTCAAATCTTTTTTTGCGGTGGGATTCTGCCGCCCTGTTCTATCTGTCCCGATTTTTAATTCTACACTAACAAATGCATGGTAAAGAATGTTGGCTAATGGAAGTTGATAAAATAAAGAGGAGGGCTAGCTTTGAGTATTGTTGGAAATCTGCGGCTGCGTTATGTGTTTGGTTTAAGTGCCATTGCCATTCTTGTGACCACCTCGTTCTTTACCATGCAGCATCTCATTTCAAAACAGCGTGATTTCTCCCAGCTGATCAACCTTGCCGGGCACCAGGCCGGCCTTACCAACCGCATTGCGTATTTTGCAAGCCTGATGGCCGCCACCGATGATGAAACCGAATTCAACCAGGCCCGAAGTCAGGTGGGTCTGACCATCCATAAAATGCAGGCCGCCCACAAGGCCTTAAGAGAAGGGGATAGTGAAACCCGAATTCCCAAGGTGACCAATGAAGCCCTGGAAACCATTTACGAAGACCCTATGATGGGTCTGGACTCTGCCCTGCAACGGTTTTTGGAACGGGCCCAAAATGTGTATGAAACAGATCTGGAGAGTTTGTCCATCGGGTCCATTGACTATATATACCTGGTCAATTACGGCCCCCATGTGCTTGACCCCCTTTTGGATGCAGCGGTTGACGAATATGAGCGCATCGGCAGAGCCGCCATTGTCAAAATAGAACGGTTTGAAGGGATTGTATGGCTGGCAGCCCTGGCCGCTTTGCTCCTGGAGGCATTTTTATTTTCAGACCCTTGGAAAAACAGGTGCGCCAGGCCCTTAACTCCCTGCAGGCCTCCGTGACCCAGTTGACAGACACCCACCAGCGTCTGGTGGAAGCCCAAAGACTTGCCCTGGTCGGGGACTGGGAGATGGATGTGGTCTCCGGGGCGTTGAGCTGTTCGGATCAGGTCTATGAGATTATCGGAAGATCCATGGGCACTGTTGAAATGAACAGTGAAAATGTACTTACCTTTATCCATCCGGATGATAAAAACATTGTTAAAAATCATTTCAATGCCCTTGCCCAGATTAAATAGGGCCATGCCACCCCGGAGCAAATGATGGACGGCGGCACATTGTGGTACGGCTATATCTGGGATATCACCGAACGGCGGCTGGCAGAAAACCGGATTCGACGGTTGGCACTTTATGACCCGCTGACCGGGCTTGCCAACCGCCGCATGCTCATGGACAGACTGGCCCATGCCGTTGCTTTGTCCGGCAGGAACAAAGAGTATGGTGCTGTGCTCATGCTGGATCTGGATAATTTTAAAAGCGTGAATGATACCAAAGGTCATGATATCGTGGAAGTGGGCAGACGCCTTGCCGGCTGTGTCCGGGAAGCAGATACCGTGGCCCGCCTTGGCGGGGATGAATTTGTTGTGCTTCTGGAGTGTCTGGGCAATGATGAAACCATAGGCAATGACAAAGTTATGGCTGTGGCGGAAAAAATCAGGTCGGAACTGAACCGCCCCTATATCCTGGGAGATGGCCGGCATGTTCACCACACCAGTGTCTCTGTGGGGGTGGCCATTTTTCGCGGCAGGGACCGGGATGAAAGCGAGATACTCAAACACGCTGATGTGGCCATGTACGAGGCCAAGGACCTGGGCCGCAACCGCACCTGTTTTTATTCCAAGGCTCGCCAGGTCATTGTGGACACCAGAAGCGCCATGGCCCTGGATATGCAGACCGGCCTGGATAACGGCGAATTCTGCCTCTATCTTCATCCCCAGGTATTGAAAATCGGTATGCTGTGCGGTGCAGAAGCCCTGCTCAGATGGCTGCCCCGGGATAAACCACCTGTCAGCCCGGACTCTTTTATCCCTGTGGCTGACAGTACCGGTCTGATTCTGCCTTTGGGGGAATGGGTGCTTAAGCAGGCCTGCACCATTGTCATGGATTTGGAAAAATACCAGCTCCCCGAAGATTTTGCCCTGGCTGTGAATATCAGTGCCCTGCAGTTTGCCGATGAAAATTTTATCAAAACCGTTAAACGGGTGTTCCATGAAACCGGCGTCACGCCGTTACGATTGAAATTTGAACTCACCGAAACCAGCCTTGTCCAGGATATGAACCGTGCCGGAAACATTATGAAGGAACTTGGCAGCATGGGACTGCAGGTTGAGCTGGATGATTTCGGTACCGGGTATTCTTCGCTCAACTCCATTAAAAACTTACCCCTGACCGCGCTGAAGATAGACGCCTCCCTGATCCGCGGCATTGAAAAGGATGAGTCCAGCAGAGCCATTGTCCGCGCGGCCCTTGCCATGGCCCGGGCCATGTCGCTGCAAACCATCGCCGAAGGCGTGGAAACCCAAAGCCAGATGGATTACCTTGCCAAAGAAGGCTGTGATATGATCCAGGGCTATCTTTTTGCCAAGCCCATGCCCTATGAGGAATTTATCTCCTATCTTGGACGGAAATTGAAAATCGCATGAATCGGCTGGGCTGGCAGGGCATCCTTTCACAAATTTTTCATTAATAATCCCCCAGATGGGAGGTTTGCCTGGGGGATCTGATAGTCAGAACGATTCTGCCTGTCTGAATATGAGCCTTGACATTTTCCTTTTCTATATCATATATATTCAGCCAGTAAGTCCAAAAAAATAGACCTATTGGTTAAAAATGAAGGAATTAATACAGCTCCCAGCAGAATTCGATTATACATCTCTTGATGTATGTACTAAGAGATTATCAAAAGCCCAGGGATAAGATTCGAAACCTGGTCCAAAACCAGGATATCATCAGGGTAAAAAAGGGAATCTATGTCTTAGGTCCTGGGTACAACAAGCCTTACAATAAATATGTTTTGGCCAATATGATGTATGGTCCATCCTACGTTACAGCGCAAACCGCTCTGTCATACTGGGGTTTAATCCCGGAGAGAGTTGAATTGATTATCAGCATGACATTTAAAAGAAAAAAATTCTTCGCGACACCGGTTGGTGACTTCTCTTATCTGTATTGCCGGAAAAGAGTATATGGTATTGGCGTTAGACTTGAAGAGGCAGGGGATGGTAAAAGAATTTTTATGGTGGTAGCGCTTTACGGATTTTGTATGGCCTGGACAGGTTTTCTGAGGATCTGGATTTTTCATTAATTCAACCAGAGCAAAATTTTAATATAGAAAAGCACTTGAGTTCCATTGTAACGGAATTGGAATCATGGGGGTTTGAAATATCGGCCGTAAAAGTAGAAAAGAAGGTGGAAAGTCCTATCGATTCAGCTTTTATAAAGGCCAATACGCTCATTCATCTCTTGAAGGTAAACACTGGCTTAAAAACGCATAGGAACGCGATGATGAAAATCAAATTAGAAATTGATCAAGATCCGGCAGCCGGGTTTACAAGCGAGGCGAAATATCATCTCAATCCCATGGCATTCACCATTAAAACCATGTCGTTACCCAGCTTGTTTGGTGGGAAAATCCATGCATTGTTATGCAGGGCCAGGAAAGACAATATTAAAGGCCGGGACTGGTACGATCTTGTTTGGTTTGTAAAAGCAGGCGTTCCCTGCGATTTGTATTACCTTCAGAATAAAATGATTCAGACTGGCCATCTTGAAACAACCCAGATTTTATCGGAGGGAATGCTTCACAAGTTATTATGCGAAAAAGCAAATGGGATTGATTTTGATTTGGCAAAAAAAGATGTTGCCCCCTTTCTTAAAAATGCCAGCCAGAAAGAAGAATTGACCCTCTGGTCCAATGCTTTTTTTACAGACTATCTTATAAAAAAAATAGGCGTTCTTAAGGATGATGAGTCCGATTCGGTCCCAGGTGAAAAAGATGTTTAATGACATCCAGAATCCGTACGGAACTTTGCGTTAGGGACTCGGAAAAAAAACCGGATCTTTTCCGCTGGACATGATACCGAGCATGCTCTGATTAAATGGTTACCCCGGGATAATGAGTGCGGCCTCAAAAAATGATGGAAAAAATCGTTAAAATGGTCCAGAAAAGTGAGGGAAAAAGTAAGGGGCCCCCTCACGTTCCTTGGCCGGTGCGTTGATGGAGGGCCCCTGCCACATTAACCAATGGCGGGAACTATGATATCATTAGACGTGCTTACCCAACAATCGTTATTTTCTCTTCTTCATCAAATTGACTTAGATCTGGCGAGGCAAACCAAAGAGTGCCGCTGCCCTACTGTGAGGGACCGTTGCACGATGCCAACTACTGGCGTAAACCGCGTGGCGGCCCTCCAGATCTTGAAAAAGTCTTTGAGCTTCGTTACAGCCTTTGCTGCGGGCGTGAAGGATGCCGCCGGCCACGCAGAAGTTGGGCTGGTTCCAGGGGGACATTAATTTGTTACAAGGTGTCAGCTCACGGTTTTGCCCCCGTTTACCTCCATGGTGGAGGCCGGAGGAAGCAAACCGAAAGGAGAGACGCCATGAGCAACACGCAAGCGCCTATTTGGCGGCGCTGGGGACAATTTCGTTTCTCAGTGATTGGTGAACTGTTGTCCAGCCCGCCTGCCAAGGGGCAGCTGCAGCAGGAAATTCAACGGCTTTCACAAAAAATTTATCAACACCCCATTGACGAAAACCGCAAATTCACATTGGGTGCATCGACCATTGAACGGTGGTATTATAAAGCCAAAGTGGTTGATGATCCGGTAGTTGTCCTGGGGCGAAAACTTCGATCCGACGCTGGGATACGCTGGGCCATGCCCGAAGCACTGCTGGATGCGTCCGGGAACTGGCTTCAGCCTATGGTACTGGCGATCCTTGATGACCATTCCCGTATTTGCTGCCACCTGCAGTTTTATCTGGCCGAAACTGCCCAGTGCCTGGTTCATGGACTGATCCAGGCGTTTATGAAACGGGGGCTGCCCAGGTCATTGATGACCGATAACGGGTCGGCAATGCTGGCAGAGGAAACCACACAAGGGCTTGCCCGTCTGGGCATTGATCACAAAACCACGTTGCCTTACTCCCCATATCAAAATGGCAAGCAGGAAGTCTTCTGGGGCCAGCTTGAAGGGCGGCTTTTGGAGCTGGTACGCAAACACAAGGACTTAAAACTGTCCTTTTTAAATCAGGCAGCCCAAGCCTGGGTCGAGCAGGATTACCATCGCAGATTCAACCGGGAGATTAACTCAACCCCTTTGGATCGCCTTCTTAACGGTAAAAGCGTTGCCAGGAATATCCCGGAAAGTGAGGTCCTGCGCCTTGCCTTTACACGCAGGGTGACCCGTAAGCCAAGGCGTAGTGACGCCACCGTCGCTGTTGGCGGTATTCGCTATGAACTGCCGTCCCGGTTCAGCCACATGGAATCGGTTGTCTTACGTTTTGCCGGCTGGGATAGAAGTCAGTTGACTTTGGTGGACCCCAAGACCGATGCCCCCCTTGCACAACTGCTGCCCCAGGACAAAACCGCCAATGCTTCAGGAAAACGCCGGGTGATCTCCCCTGAAATTTCCCAGACAGATCCTGTTGACACATTTGACGCCGGATCAGTTACAGGATTATCTTCATTTTGCATTGGATCAGGCAGGAAACAGCCAGTTGATGACCGACGCATTGATACGGACCCTGGCCGGCCATGCCGCCAACAATCTGCGGATTCTCAACCAGATGGCTGCAGAGCTTCTAAATGCTGCCGCAGTGAAAGAATTGCCAAAAATCGACGAAGCTTTATTTTTTCAATTATTCTCACCCAGCCGATCCAGACCAAAACAAAATTAAAATTCTTATCAGACAACCACCCCAAAAATAAAATTTGGAAAATCTGTAATTATTTTAACCATCACTTCAGCTTGGCTGTTCTTGACGAATCAACAGGCAAGTGGCCAGTCGCCCCTTCCCCTAAAAATATCCCCTATCTTAAAGCCGAAAATGCCGGCGGCAGACACATCCTGCTTAAACCGAATTCTGCTATCCAACCGTATTATTTTCTTGCAGACGATTTAAACAGCGACCTGCTTACCCGACATCATCAATTCAAACCGGGAGTTTTTAAACCCGGCAGAATGGTCATAGAAACTTCGCCCGGCAACTATCAGGTATGGATTCATAGTTCTCGCCCCCTTGACCTTGCTGAAAAACGATATTGGCTGGAAAAACTGCACAGCGACCCCGGCGCAGACCCTAAAAACAGATGGGGTAGATGCCCCGGGTTCAGGAATAGAAAAGCAAAACACAAAACGCTTTCAGGGCAGTATCCATTGGCAAAACTTGTCTGGGTTGATTGGAAAAACCAGGCGAATATCCCTGAAATACAACTACCCTCCTGTTCTCAAAAGGCTTTTTCCCATCAACCCCAGGGGGGAGTGTGTCATAAAAACAATATTAACCGGTCCCTTTATAATAAAGGTAACGAATCCGCCACTGATTTAGCATATGCTTTGGCTCTCTATCGAAGAGGGTTTACCCGAACGGAAATTTACAATCGTATTATTTAGCAAAGACAGGATTGGAGCAATCATGCTGGTGAGCGAAGAAAAGCACAGTATCTGACGAGGACTTTACTGAAAGCAGAAAAAATTATCGGTTAAAATTGAATACATCTCAATTTTTGCTCACGCCTTCCTGCTCATATCCTAAAAAACACGACCGATACGCACAATTCGTCCATCATATTTGTTGATCATCAATCCATCAATTTGCGAGTCCGCGCTCACTTTTTTGTAGACGATTTAAACAGTGACATGCTCATGATCAACAGACCCTATAAACAAAGTGTTTGAATCTTTCATGCATGCGAATATCTAAAACTCGGTATATATTTTGCTTGTTTGACCTATCCAATGATAATTTTTATTAAAGAAGAAGAAGAAATGAAAGCAAAATAATCACAGCAAAGGCGATCGCCCTTATAATGATTGAAGTGTTTGTGTTGAATAGTGCGGAATTTTGTCAACAAAAAAACAAAAAATGTACAAAAACCTCGGTGATTGAACTGACAGAAGAATAACTCCAGTGGCAGAACAAACATATGCGCAAGCTCAAAAAAGTAAAATTGAACAAAATCGGGATGGAGCAAATCAACAAATGGTGGATAAAAAAGGGAAAGCGCAAAACAAATAAAGTCGAAATGGATGATGTTAATCACGTTTAACATAAATTTATGGGGGAATTAATGAAGCATATTATAAAGATTGTTATATTTTTTATGGTTGGGTGTTGGGCAACTGCATTTGCTCAAGATGGAAAGGTTGGATTTATCAAAAAGCTTTCCGGCGATGTTTCAATCAAACGGGGAGAAACAATCGTTGCTACTGCTCAAGGGGATCCGATTCTTAAATCAGATGTGTTAATTACAAAAACTGACAGTTCTGTTGGAATCATATTTACGGACGGGACAACGATTGCCATAGGCCAGAATACGGAATGTAACATTGAGAACTATATGTTTGAACCTAAAGCAAATGCATATGCCTTTAACCTGTATCTTAAAAAGGGAAAAGCGATCTATAATTCAGGCAGAATTGGAAAACTTGCGCCGGACAAAGTCTCGTTAAAGACGCCAAATGCAATTGTCGGCACCAGGGGAACGCATTTTATTATTCAAGTAAATTAAGAAAGGAAACTGAAATGATTCGCTATATTCTTTTTTTTGCGGGAGCTCTTTTTCTTATTTCCTGCAGTGCGAAGACCTCTGTAATCCTTTTGCCGGAGCAGGATAATAATGCAAGTGCTGTAATCGTATCAAACGATAGGTCCTCTATAGCGCTGGAAAAACCCTATAGCTGCGCAACGGTCGGCAATTCGAAATCAAGGATTGATACAAAAATAATTGAAAAGAACAAAGTTGAGGATGACTACAAAGCGCTTTTTCAGGCAGAACCGTTAAAACCTGTCTCTATTCTTCTTTATTTTGAATTTGGCTCGGATCGTTTGTTACCTGAGTCTGCAGCCTTAATTGTCGATGTACTCAAACTATCTAAAGAGCGGGAACCCTCTGAGGTAAGTATTATTGGCCACTCTGATTCCATGGGAAAAGCGGATTATAATTATAAGCTGGCCCTGGATCGAGCCAAACTAGTGGAAAAAATTATAAAAGATGCAAATATTGATTTGAAAAATATGTCGGTTACCTCCCATGGTGAAAATGATCCCTTAGTGATTACGGGTGACAATGTATCAGAAGAAAAAAATCGAAGAGTTGAGATAATGGTCAAGTAAGGCCCGCAGATTTCGTTTCGATTCCCTAATTTTTAAACAGGCTCTTAGGCCATGCGCCTAAACGCATAAACGCGGAGTTCTTTTTGGAAGCAAAATTTGAAAATTTGTTTCGAAACAGTACGTCAAAATGGTGGCAATTTACGGTCGTTTTATTCATAACACTGTTTTGGTGTATAGGGTCATACACCCAAA
This sequence comes from Desulfobacter postgatei 2ac9, assembly GCF_000233695.2. Classification (NCBI taxonomy): domain Bacteria; kingdom Pseudomonadati; phylum Thermodesulfobacteriota; class Desulfobacteria; order Desulfobacterales; family Desulfobacteraceae; genus Desulfobacter; species Desulfobacter postgatei. The sequence goes on from NZ_CM001488.1 coordinate 3,183,606, forward strand.
GTGCTTTATTCAAAAAAGCAGATAATTTTTTTTATGACTTTTTGCTTCAAATTACTGCAACAGGAAACGTATCAAGCCAGGTTACCATTATCGATATTGATGAAACCAGCTTATCATCAGTCGGGCAGTGGCCATGGCCAAGATATTTGCTGGCTAATCTTGTAAAAGAGTTGTCCGTCAATCAACCTGCCGCCATGGGGCTTGATATACTGTTTCCTGAACCGGACCGGAGCTCATTGAAAAACATTCAACGTCAATTCCGGAAAGATTTCGTTCTTAATCTTGGATTTACAGGGATTCCGCCTGAAATGCAGGATAACGATTTATTCCTGGCGCATATTTTCAGGCAGAGCGACATCGTGGGTGCCAGGTATTTTTATTTTGATCATTTCAACAAAAAACCGCCCCCTTTACGCGTCGCTTTCGATGTTATTGATAAATCAGGACGTTTAAACGCCAATCAGGCTGAAGGTGTTTTGACCAATACCCCTCAAATTGAAAAGGCGCTCAAGTATACGGGATTCCTAAATAATAAATCTGATATAGATGGTCTGTTAAGATCTACGCCCATTTTGATCTCATTTAAAGACCAGATCTTTACGAATTTATCTCTTTCGACTTTTTTAAAGGCCCATCAAATTAAGGAAGTGGAAATATTAAAAAATTTTTTCGGTCTTTATATAAAAGCAGATAAATACAAAATTCCAATAACACGGGATGGATATATCCACATAAGATTTACCGGTCCGGGTAGAGCCCATAAAGTTATCGGTGCTGCTGATATTTTAAATCAAAACTATTCCCCGGCCGACATCCAGGGCAAAATTCTTTTTATTGGCTCTTCTGCAATCGGTTTAAATGATATCCATCATACTGTTTTTGACCCAGGCTACCCGGGGTTGGAAATACATGCAGCTATATTAAGCAGTATTTATGAAAATTGTCAGGTCATTAAGCCCATCTGGTTCAACGCTTTTATTTCCGGGGTTTGTATTTTTACCGGCATTCTCATGATGCTTTTGCTTTTTTTTTCATCCTCCCCCATAGTTCTTTTAACAGGAACCGTTGTCTGGGGGAGTCTTTTGCTGATATCCAGTTTGCTTTGTTTTATTAAATTATCCGTGTTTGTTTCTCCTGTATCGCCTTTTATTTTAACGGTTTTTACATTTGTTTTTGCCTCTTTTGTGCGTTTTACAGCTGCCAGGAAAGCATCTTTTGGCTGGTTTAAAATGTTGGCCCAAGCCCAGCAAATTACAATAGAAGCTATTGTCAGCCTTGTTGAAACACGCGACCCGGAAACCGGACAGCATATCGTGCGAACCCAAAATTATGCAAGGGCATTGGCTGTTCATTTAAAAGAGTCCGGATTCTTCCTCGATATTTTGACGGATGATTATATCGAGACGCTTTATCGCGCTTCACCGCTCCATGATATCGGTAAAGTGGGTATCCCGGACAAAATATTGTTAAAGCCCGGTACGCTGACCAATGAAGAATTTGAAATTATGAAAACCCATTCTTCTCTTGGAAGAGATACACTCCAAAGAACCGCAAGGGGTGACCATGATAATTATTTTTTAATGATGGGGGCTCAGATTGCCGGCACACACCATGAGAGATGGGACGGCAAGGGGTACCCGGACGGTCTTTGTGGCGAAATGATTCCACTTTGTGGTAGAATCATGGCCATTTGTGATGTTTATGATGCGCTGATTAGTGAAAGATGTTATAAACCGGCGTTTTCCCATGAAAAAGCGATGAACATCATTCTTGAGGGGAGAAAATCCTTATTTGATCCCAAACTTGTAGATGGATTTTTCGCCATAGAAAATACGATAATATCAATCGCAGCCAAGCATAAAGATTTAGTTTTTGAGGTCAACGCTGGTGTTTAGTAGTGTTTAGGGTTTAGGGTGAAAATCTCCCGCGTTATGTCGATAGCCTTTAAAACTATAATTCAATTGTGAGCCAATCGGACCCGATCAAAGAGATCCTAAATCTTTAATCAATTTTTCTATGGCCAGTTCTTTTCCTTTTGCTTCCACCTCTACAGTGATATCCAGAGATAACCACTCTTTGGGAAAATCATTGATATCTATATAGTCGTGGTGTTTTCTGGGGTTAGTAGAGTTCCAACCGTCTTTGGGAGATGATAAATGGAACAATGGCTCACGGTCCCAGGTTTTCATGCTTTTTTGTGTCACCTCATCTATAGATAAAGTGTCCGGAAGGCATCGATGATGATGAACATCATATACCATCGGAATATTCAGTTTTGAGCAGACTGGCAATAGATCAATAGGAGAATAACTTCTGTCATCATTTTCAAGAGTTAGTCTTCTTCTAACTGAATCTTTGAGTGTATCAACTGTTTTCATAAGCTGTAAAAGCGCTGATCAGGCAGTCGTCGACATGTATTGTTTATCCAGCTTCCCTGGAATCATTTGCTGTCAGACTCAAAGAATGAAAAAGGTATTTCTAAATTATTTATACCCATACTAATCGTAATCGGGTTCGTAATCGGGTGACACCTTACTTAATTACCCATAATTAAGTAAGGTGTCAGTATGCCGTAACAACTGTAGTTCTAACAGGTTAAAGTCCTGAAGGAGGAATTGTCCGTACGCCTTCTTAGCACCGGGAAGCAGCGTCTGGGTAACCAGAGGTTGTAAGTTTCTTATGGGCAAAGATGCAGGCCGTAACGAAAGTGAACCTATATGTAGCCTCGTCAACTAATTGAAGATGCCGACCTTTTGGACATCAAGGGAAGGCCGTAGTGCCTGGGAGTAGAAAACGGAAATCCTTTCAGGTGATCTTCCGGGGTAGCAGGGATGGCATGTATCGGAAGAATTGCAGTGCAGTGCGGGAGACCCAATGCGGTTACGGTGAAGGGCCGTTAACTGATGGATATAAGGAGATCCGAAATTCCATGGGGCTGTATTGGGAGTCGGAGGGGTTCATAGTACCGATTGAGGCTGAGGGACAACATAACCCCGGCCAAGGAAAGGGACCCTACTTTGTTCACGTAACTAACGAGCGGAGGATCAGGAGATTGCAATATGCTACTAACTCCGGATAGGATCAGGACGCTTCAGAGGAAGCTCTATTGTAAGGCCAAGCAGGAACCGGATTTTCGTTTCTATTCTTTATATGACAAGGTCTACCGGGCTGACATCCTTGGTCATGCCTATCGCCTTGCCCGGGCAAACAAAGGTGCACCTGGAATAGATGGTGTCAGCTTTAAGTCCATAGAGAAGGATGGAGGAGAAATCAAATTTGTGCAAAAGTTGGAACAGGAACTAAAGGAGAAGCAATATCGCTGTCAACCAGTCCGGCGGGTGTGGATTCCGAAACCTGACGGTAGCCAACGGCCACTGGGTATTCCGACAATTCGTGATCGGGTTGTTCAGATGGCTGTAAAGCTTGTGATTGAACCGATATTTGAAGCTGATTTCTGCGATAGTTCTTATGGCTTTCGACCGAAACGGTCTGCCCATGATGCAGTAGACGCAATAAGCGAAGCATTGCTGACAGGGCATCGTCAAGTTGTAGATGCTGATTTATCCAAATACTTTGACACCATTCCGCACTCAAAACTGCTTACAGTAGTTGCGACGAGAATTGCAGACAAGGAGATACTATCCTTAATCAAGCAATGGCTCAAAGCGCCGGTTGTCGAACAGGATGGAAACAAGCATCGAATAATTGGTGGAGGCAAGAAGAATCGGTTAGGCACCCCACAGGGAGGAGTTATTTCACCACTCCTGGCAAATCTGTATCTTCATCTTCTTGACAGAATATGGGAACGCCATGACCTGCCCCGTTTTTACGGGGGGCGACTGGTGAGATATGCCGATGACTTTGTGATACTCTGTAAAGGTAAAATAGACGCACCGATACAAATGGTGAAGATGGTTCTGGATAGATGCGAACTCAGGCTCAATGATCAGAAAACCAAGATAATCAATGCCTATCAAGATAGCTTTGATTTCCTTGGGTTCCGATTTCAAATGAGACGCAGCCCCCGAAGCGGGAAGTGGTACCCACACACTGAGCCATCCAAACGCTCGGAAGAGCGCATCAAGGCAACGGTGAAAAGGTTAACTCACCGCCGAAGAACACCGGTATCGGTGCCGGACTTGATTGATGAGATCAACTATGCGACCCAAGGCTGGTCAGCTTACTTTCACTACCAGCACAGCACGAAAGTGATGGCTCGGGTCAAATGGTTTACCGAAGAAAGGGTCCGTAAGCATTTATGCGTACGGCATAAAGTTCGTACCAGGACAAATGGGTATAAACGGTTTTCTACAGATTTTCTGTACAACAAGTTGTATTTGTATAGAATCCCAACTTACGCAAAGTGGAAAAGGGCGCAAGCCTTACAATGAAGAACATCGGAAAGCCGTGTACGGGAGAACCGTATGCACGGTTTGATGAGGGAGCACTGAGGATGCAAGGCCTTTGGAACACGTAGTAGCCGCGTGCGGCAAGGCGTCTCGAATATAAAAAGGGCTGAAGAAACCGGCCGAATCAGTGCTCTACTCTACCCCGATTCCTTTACGGTATTGCGATTTATTATTTTATTTCATTTTCCGCGATAATGTTCCTCACATGCGCCACATGCTCGCGATTTGTTTTGAAAGATCGCACTAACCTACCGCTTTCAATCTTATTCGTGATTTCCTTAACTTCTGCTTCGGATAACAATGGTTTGGTTTTAGATTTAATATAGCGGAGATATCCGCCACCATATGTGACATTCTCCGGCATGTCTGTTTTGAAAGTACTATCGCCAATGAATACTATGACAGAATGAATTTGTTGATCGTTTAGATCTAACAAGGCTTCTATAGTTTTGATATGTTTGTAATTCTGGTGGAGGGGATTTTGAAACTTGCGGGTATGTTTATATATTTTCTGTGTCCACGTTTTTTGATTTGGATTTCCGAATATCCAGCCTTTCATATTTTTTGTTTCTACTACAAAAACACCGAATTTTGAAACGATAATGTGGTCTATCTGAGTAGTGCCGTCTTCCGTGGGAAGAGTTACGTTTTTAATGAGATGATATTGTTCTTTGTCCAGGAATATTTTGGCACTGACATTAATAATAAATTCTCCCAAAATTCCTTTGAACCATGGCGTTTTCAATACCCTTAAGACAATGAAAATAGGTATGAAATACCAAAATTTTCCAAGCAGTTGTAAGATAAGTGTAGATGATTCCATTGATCTCCTTTATTTTTACATAATCGCGGTGCTGACTGCGTCCGGCACCGCGATTCACGGCGGCGGAGCCGCCGTGAACGTTCCGGCTCACCGGACCCGCGCTGTTTGTGGATTCTGTTTATTCCTTTTATATTTTGCAATTCAGTTTTCATTTTTCCAAAGTAGAATGGGCTCCAAGTTTTAAAATTAGAATGATTTAAGCGATTACACCCGGTCATTACAAAAACAGAATCAAGATAAAATAGAGATTAACCCCGATTGATTTCGTATCACTAACCAGGATAAATGTCTATCATGGAAACCCTTATTTTTTGATGTTTTTTATGTTGTTTGAGAATCAATTTATGGAGATTCACCTTCCCGATGCGTTATTCATGCCGCAAAGCGTCAATGGGATCCATGCGGGCTGCCTTCAGGGCCGGAAAATACCCGAAAACAACCCCCACAGCCGCAGAGAAGAAAAACGCAATAATGATGATGGAGAGGTCCGGGACAAAGGGAATCGCCAGCATTTTTGCGGCACCAAAGGAGGCTGCCAGGGCCAGGATGATACCGAAAATACCGCCAAAGGAGGAGAGTACCACGGATTCCACTAAAAACTGGAGCAGCACTTCGTGCTCATAGGCGCCGATGGCCAGGCGGATGCCGATTTCCCGGGTGCGCTCGGTCACGGATACCAGCATGATGTTCATGATACCGATGCCTCCGACCAGAAGGCTGACCGCAGCCACGGCACCAAGCAGGGCGGTCATGGTTTTGGTGGTGGAGGTGAGCATGGTGGCAAGCTCCTTGGTGTCCATGATCCTGAAATTGTCCTCTTCATTATCCGATAGATGCCGGCGTTTTCTCAAAAGCGACTGGATGGCGGCTGACGCCGTAGTGGTGGAGGCGTCGCTTTTTACTGCCACCTGGATAAAGGGGATGTCCTTGTTGCCTGAAAAACGGCGCTGGACCGCTTTCATGGGCATGATCACACAATCATCCTGGTCCCGGCCCATGGAGGAGTTGCCCTTGGCCTCTAAAAGGCCTATGATCTGACAGGATACCTTGCCCAGTCGAAGTTTCTGCCCCACAAGGTCCCCGTCCCCAAACAGGTTTTCCCTGATGGTGTCCCCCACCACACACACGGTTCGTCCGGAGTTGATCTCATTTTCGGAAAAAGTTCGTCCGGCTTTCATGGTCCAGTTGCGTACCGTAAAAAAATCGTTGGTAGTGCCGGTAATGGTGGTGCTCCAGTTCTGGTTGCCCACCACGGCCACGGCAGATGCGGATACGGACGGGGCCACACCGGCCAGATCAGTGATATGCTGTTCAATGGCCTGGACATCTTTAATGGAAAAACTGGGCGCGGTCGAGGCCGCGCCGGGGCCATGGCGCTGGCCCGGGCTAATGAGAAGTACATTGGTGCCCATGGCGGCGATCTGCTGGGTCACCTGGGCCGTGGTGCCGTTGCCGATGGTCACAAGGGTGATCACGGCCGCCACGCCGATAATGATGCCTAAAATGGTGAGCACCGAGCGCATGACATTGCGCCGGATGCCCCGCAAAGCCAGGATAAAAGTGTTCCAGATCATCGGTCCTGACCTCCTTTTACTGCCGGGGCATGCCCGTTTTCAATGTCTGCCACCTGGCCGTCCACAAAGTAAACAATTCGGTCCGAGTATGCGGCCATATCTGATTCATGGGTGATCATGACCACGGTGATTTTCTGTTCCCGGTTCAATTGTTTTAAAAGTTCCATGATCTCGTGGCTTCTGGCCATGTCCAGGTTGCCCGTGGGTTCGTCGGCAAACAATACCGACGGGGTGGTGGCGATGGCCCGGGCAATGGCCACCCGCTGCTGCTGTCCCCCGGAAAGCTCGCCGGGGGTGTGGGCTTCGCGTCCTGCAAGCCCCACCTGTTCGAGAGCCTTGCGCGCCAGCGCTTTGCGTTCTTTAGGCGGTATGCCCCTGTACACCAGGGGCAGTTCCACATTTTCCATGGCCGTGGTCCGGTTCAACAGGTTGAATCCCTGGAATACAAAGCCCAGGTAAAATCTGCGCAGGGTGGCCAGTTGTTTGCGGCTCATATGGCTGACTTCCACCCCGCCAAAGGTGTACTGGCCCGATGTGGGGGTATCCAGGCATCCAAGGATGTTCATGCAGGTGGATTTGCCCGAGCCTGACGGCCCCATCACCGAAATAAATTCCCCGGAGTCAATGGTCAGGTCAATGCCGCGCAGCGCAAAGATCCTGGCTTCGTTGCTGCCGTAGGCCTTGGTGACCCGGGTCAGGGAGATCAAAGGGTGTCCTTTTTCAGCCATGGCGTCATTTGCCCTTTGTGGTTGCGGAAACAATCACCTCAGAGCCCCGGGTGATCTCGCCTTCCAGAATCTGGGTGTTGATGCCATCACTTAAGCCTGTTTTTACAGGTACAGGCCTTGGCCGCTTGTTTTTGTCCAGAATCCATATGGTATCCTGGTTATTGCCGCCTGTGATGGTGACATGTTTGGCCGACCGGTCGCCGCGCCTGGGCGGGCCGGGCATGAACATCCTTAACAGCGATGGGCTGCTTTTGTTCTCTTCGGGCTTGGGCATTGAGAATCTCAGGGCGCCACTGGGTACGGACAATACCTGGTCGGCCTGCTTAACAATAATGTCTGCCGTGGCCGTCATGCCCGGGCGCAAAGCTAAATCGGCGTTGTCACAGGTCATGATGGTTTCATAGGTCACCACTCCGTCCGTGGTGGTGGCATTGAACCGAACTTGCAGTATTTTTGCTTCAAATTTGCGTTTGGGATAGGCATCCACGGTAAAGCGGGCGTCAAGTCCCTCCTTGACCACACCGATGTCTGCTTCATCCACATCCACGTTCAGCTTCATTTGGGTTAAATCTTCTGCCAGGGTAAACAGCACCGGGGCCTCAAATGAGGCGGCCACGGTGGCGCCCTTTTCAATCTCCCGGGTCAGGACCACGCCGTTTACGGGGGAGATGATATCCGCCTTGGACAATTCGGTTAAGGTGCTGTCCAAAGATGCCTGGACCTCTGCGACACTTGCCTCGGCCATGGCGCGGTCGGCCAGGGCCCGGGTGTAGTTGGCCCGGGCTTGATCCATATCGGTCTGGGCCGGCATCTTGCCGCCGCTCAATTCCCGGACTTTTTTCAGGTTTTTTAATTTCCGGTCGGTCTCTTCCACCGTGGCCTGGGCCTGGCGCACCGATGCCCGGGCCGATGCCAGAGATGCCCTGCTTTTGCGCACCTGGGCCTGCAGATCCGTGATATCGAGCCGGGCCAGGAGCTGGCCTACGGTGACCCGGTCATTGTAATCCACAAAAACCTCCTGGATGGTGCCGGATAATTCACTGCCCACCTCCACCTCATTGGTGGGTTCCAGGGTGCCAGTGGCGGAAACCGTTACGTGAATATCGGTGATTGCGGCCGGAGATGTCTTAAACGTGATGCCTGGATCCACCCCCATACCGTCGTCCGGTCGGCCTTTGGGCCCCAGAAGAAAATATGCCCCTGCTGCAGCGACAATCAGAATAAAAAGAATTATAAAGATACGCTTTTTGCCTTTTTTTCGGGGACCGGTGTTTTTTAATGTGGCATTGATATCATCGGTTAAATCCATGTGAACTCCAGAGATGTTAGGGGGTTGACTCTATTTGAGACTTGTTTTGTCCGCCTTTTGAGGCGTCGGATGCGATCGGGGTCCAACCCCCGCCAAGGACCTTGTAAAGGGTGATCAGGTTGGAGACACACCTCCCTTGGCTTGTGGCAAGATCACTTTCATAAGATAATACGGTCTGCTGGGATGTCAGCACGGTGGTGAAATCAATCAGGCCGGATTCGTATTTCTTTTTGGCCAGGTTTTCGGCAATCAGGGCCTGTTGGGCGGCAACCGTCAGGTGTTCCAGCCGGATCTGTTCCTTGGCATAGGCCACCAGGGAATTTTCCACCTCTTCCAGGGCGGACAGGATAGCTGTTTCGTACTGGATTAGGGCCTGTTTCTGCAAAGAGTTCTGGACCTCGATATTTTTACGGATGCTGCCTGCGTCAAACAGGGTCTGGGACAGGCTTGCGGCCAGGGATCGCGCCCAGTGGGATGGATCTAAGGTATTGTCAATGAGTGCGGCAGGACTTAGGGCATCCACACCAATGGAGCCGGACAGGGTCAGTTTGGGGTAAAGGTCTGCCGTGGCCACCCCGACCTGGGCGGTCTGCGCAACGAGTTCGTATTCGGCCTCTCTGATATCGGGTCGTCTTCGCAGGGTATCTGCGGGAAGACCCACGGCAATGGTCGCCGGTAAAGCGGGCAGGGGGCGGGGCGATGCCAGTTTTTTCTTCAGGGTGCCGGGGGCAAGACCCGAGAGTACGGCCACCCGGTTCATGGCGTCGGACAGGGTGGATTCAAGGGCCGGAATCTGGGCTTTTGCGTTTTCCAGGCTGTACCGGGCCTGGTGGATATCCAGTTCATCGGTCAGGCCTGCCTGGTTCTGCCACTGGGTGAGCTGGAAGGATTCAGCTTGGGAGTCAATGCTCTGCCGGACCACATTCAGGCGTATCTGGGCCGTGCGTACATTAATATAACTGTCTGCAAGATCCGCCACAAGACTGACCAAGGCGTCCCGCAGCGCCTCCTGTTTGGCTGAAAGCGTTGCGTCAGCAGCTTCAATGGCGCGCTGGATCCGCCCGAACAGGTCAATTTCCCAGCTTGCATCCAGGCCGGCGCTGTAAGATTTTGTAGTGGTGCCGGTGCCGTCCTCATTGCTGGTGCCGGTCCAGGAGGCCCCGCCCGATGCATTGACGGTGGGCAGCCTGTCTGCCTCTTCAATTCCCTTGAGCAGCCGGTACTGGCGAATGCGCTCCAGGGCGAGTTTTACATCCAGGTTGTTTTGAACCGCACGGGAAATCAGCTCCGTAAGCACCGGGTCGTCGAGTACCGTCCACCATTGCGCCAGCTGTTCAGGGGCCACCGGTGCTTGGGCCAACCCCTTTTGCATAGGGGCATGCCAGGATCCTTCAGGGAAAAGATCCGGCGGTTTGTAGTCCGGTCCCACGGCTTTGCAGCCTGTGAAAAGGGTAATAAAAATAAAAATCAGACAGATGTCTGACCAGGGGGTGTCTGACAGAAAAAAAAAGCGTTTTGGCATGAACCAAATCCTTTGGCGTTGAAAGCCTTAAAAATAAAGACAGAGACCGCTTCCGATTGACGCATGGTAAGAATAATGGAGCCGGATTATACCGTCAATGTTTTTTGGCAAAGGCGTATACTTTTAAATATTTTTTGACAAACTTTGTGCAGTATGAAAAAAGAACATTTTTTGAATATAGTTAGTTCATCATTACTTTATGGTGATTGCTACGAATCACTCAGGTTATTAATCCTAAAAGGAGAAAAAATGAAAAAAAATTATTGTAGCTGCTTTGGCGTTCGCCCTGGTGACAGGTTCTGCGTATGCAGCAGATTTGTATGAAGCCGCCGCAATTGCTGCCGAAGTAAAAGTAACATGGGTGTTGATAGTGCCGCTGGATACCAAGGACTGGCCATTTATGACGGTAATAAGGTTTACGAGTGTGAATCCATTGGCGGTACCATTGGTGTGACTTTCGTAGTTAATGACATGCTCACCCTTGAAGCCGGTTATGGTTATATCTATGATGAAATTGATGATAATGCTTGGACCGGAAGCGAAAGTAATATTGCTCAGTCCTATTATTTGCAGACTCCCATTACCCTGGCTCCGGGTGTTACGGTTACCCCTGAAGTCGGTATGATTGATGAGAGAGAAACCGGTGAGGATGAAACTTTCTACTTCGGTGCAGCTTGGGCAATCGCATTCTAAATTAAAAAATTTAACTTTATTCAAAATCCCCATTGTCTGTTTTTATATCAGTATGTTATTAGAGTCGTGGAAGTTTATATATTTGCTGGTTACCCCTATGGAATGATTGCTTGCTGACGGGCGTTTCCCGTTAAAAATAATTAATTGACGAATAATACCCTTAAATCATTAAACAAAACCAAATAAGGAGAGATTATGGGACTCAAAGAAGAACTGGAAGAGAAAGCGGAAAGCTGTGATTCACCGGAAGAATATATTGGTGTGGCCAAAGAGATTATAGCAGGCCTGGATGACAAGGACTGGGCGGTTGAACTGATGGAAGCGGGTGCTGAATGGGCCCAGACCTATGATGAGGCCGTGGTTTACGCCGAGGCGGCCAAAGAGATTATCGGTGACGATGATGTGGTGGGCAATTTTCTTTCCAACGCCAAAATGCTGTGCATGAGTGCGGCAGATTTCATCGGCCTTGGCTCTGCTGCAGGTAAACTTGGCCTGGAGGATATGGCCAAGGAGATGAATGAGGCTGCCATGGGCAAATGCACCAAGCTCACCGACTTCCTCAATCTGAGCAACCAGCTGATAAAAACCGATCCGGACATGGCCAAACAGGTTATGGACAAGGCTTTTGCAAAATGTACCAAACCGGAAGATTTTGTATCCTTTGCCAAATCCATCCTGGACAGCACCAAGGATAAGGATCAGGCCAAGGAGATTTACGAAAAAGGCATCGCTGCCGCCACTACGGCTGACGGATTCAGCGCCCTTGCCGCAGGCGCAATAAAAGATCTCGGTGATAAGGATTTTGCCCGGGCCATTTATGAAAAAGCGGTTGGGTCTCTGGAAAAAGGGGATGAACTGCTCAAGTTTGCGGTAATCGTCAAGGAACAGCTCGATGACAAGGAATTTACTTTGTCTGTATATAAGAAAGCAGAAGCCCAGTATACAAAGTTTGATGAATACCTCAAACTGGCCAAGGCAAGTTTCGAGAATACCGGTGAGAAAGCCTTTGCTTCAGGTGTTTACCAGAAAGCCGCCGCCACTAATCCCGACTGTACACAGCTGGTTTCCATGGCACTGGCCATGGCCAAGGATTTGGGTGATACCGCTGCTGCCCTGCCTGTATTGAAACAGGCCCAGGCTGCCGTGAAAAATAATGCGGATTTCCTTAAAACTGCTGGCGCCATTCTTGAGGTGGCCAAGGATGACAAAGCATGGACAGACGCCATTGCTTTTCAGAAAGCCAAACGTGAAGAGTTCGGAAAACTGTACGATGATTTTGCCCTCCAGGAAAATGAGATCAAAACTTGTGCACCCATGCGTATCCTGGCCGGTGAAGTGGTTAAAGAGACCGGTGATACCTTTTATGCAGCCAAACTGTACAAAAAGTCCGAAAAACTTACCATTCATTTCAGCGACTTCATCAAGCTGGCTGCCGCCATCCATGGTGATCTTAAGGATACGGAATGGATCAAAGAGATCTATACGGCACTTCTGGACAAATGCAAGAGCTTTGGTGATTACAACACCCTGACCAATGCCATCCAGGATACTCTTGGGGACAGCGCCTGGGTAAAACAGATCTATGCCGGCTTAGAGACAAAGGCTGCCGGCAACGGCGATCTCATCAAGCTTGCCGCTGTAGCCATTGAGAAGTTTAAGGACAAAGCGTGGGCACAAAAACTTGTGGGTGCCGTAGCCGGCAAGGCCAAGACCGTTTACGACTATACCTTTGCAGGCAGTGCTACCCTCAAGTTGCTTGAAAACAGGGACGGGGCTTTGGCGCTGTATAAATCTGCCGAAGGCCTTTGCCGTACCAAGCAGGATTATGCCGGTCTGGTGGCGTTGGTTAAACAGCAGACTGCCGACAAGAGCATGCTTTCAGAACTGTTGGTCCTGGGTCGCCAGAAATTGACCGAATTCAGTGACCAGCTCTTTTTGGCTGAAACCTTTTTGATCGACGCCCAGGATGCAGAGAACGCGGCTGCTGTGTATGAAGATGCCGAGCGCAATGCCTTGACCAATGATACATTGTCTCAGTTAGGCACCAGCGTTAAAGGTCGTCTGGGTGATGACAAATGGGCATCCCGAATTTTGGCAAAAATCAGATAAAGTTATGATAGAAAAACTTTTTTATTGACAAATTATAGAATTATGGTAGGTTATTTTTAACGCCAATTTTGAATTCGAAAAAACTGGCTGAATAACCTTCTTAGTATCCTTAAGAAATCAGCCGTCGGAGTTGCCTCCCGACGGCTGATTTCTTTTTTGTAGATGCCCCGGGTGAAAAAGGGTTACCTTTTTACCCGGGGCTGTATCAATGATTATTCGTTCTCGGATGTGGTATTGAGCTGGGCCTTAATGGCGTTGAGCTCCTCTTCCAGCATCCTGGCCCTCTCCTGGAGCGCAACTTCATTTGAAGGCCCGGGAACAGGGACACCAGCAAAACCAAATCCACGCCCCATACCACGACCGCCACCGCCAAATCCACGGCCACATCCCCGACCGCCATATCCGGCTCCATAACCTGCACCATATCCGACACCGGCCATGTTGCGGTTTCCGCAAATACCCAGACCCCTTCCAGTCATGGGTCCCAATCCTTGTGGTCCTCTCTGATTAAATCCTGGCATGATGTTTTCTCCTTTCATTTTTATTTTACCAGGGTTTTTCACCCTGTCTGTTAAGGGAGCCGGCTGCATCTTCAACGGCCTGCTCCCCGGATTTTGTAATATCTTCTCCCACTGACTTTGATCAGGTTATTTCAACTAACTTTACGTCTTCCTCCATAATTTGTCTGAGTGCTGGCTTGTTGTTTTTTTTTGTTTTGATCATTTGACCATAATATAGGTCGTTATGCTGTGCTGTCAATAAAAAATAATGGTCAAATGATCATTTGTGGTCTTTGCCGACAATGTCCATGATCGGTTTTTCCATTATTTAAAAAAAGAGCTGGACTGGCTTCGTGAACCTAATTGAGTAACGACATCAATGAACAAATAGGCCGGTCATAAAAATTTAGAACATTCGGATGTAAAAGTAATGTAAATCTCAAATAGGTTTTATCATTTAATTCACCCCGAAGATCACGAAGGAGAGGAAGTTTAAGTCCCTGATATCTTCGTGAACTTCGGCTCCTTCGTGGTAAAAAAAACAAGAAAATAGATTAAAAAAAGCTATATTCGGTTACCCTGTTCTGGTGAACAAAGCATCTTGACACAGGGGGATACTTTGAGTAATTTGTGAGCAAACGTTTAACAAGGAGGACGATTCATGCAAGATTCAACTCCGTTCCAAGCTCAGGACCTTACCCCTGATATGCAGAAAACCCAACTGATCGACATGTTTACCCGTATTGTTGTCCACTACGGCCTCTGGTTCAATGAGGTTCAGCACCAGATGGGGATGGAAAAGGCACTTACCGCGCTGGATAAGGCCACACAATCTTCAATTGCAAGCCTCATGAAACATCTGTCCCTCACCTTGGGATTTGAGCTGGACCAGGGCATGCCCAAAGCGGTGATGTCTCTGGATGACGCTACAACTGAAAAATTAATGGCAGCCGTGGGAAAAGCCTGGCTGGCCAATGACGGGGTCTGGTTTCAGGCTGTGGAGTTTGAGCACGGCATGAACGATGCCAAACGGTGCAATGACTCCTGCTGGGCCCGTTTTTCCCCCTTCGAAGCCCACCGCATAAAAAATATTCTGGGTCTGGGCAGACATCCTGGACTTGAGGGGTTGAAAAAAGCGCTGAATTTGAGGATGTACGCATTTATCAACGAGCAGAGCATTGTAGAGGAAACTTCCGACAGTTTTATTTTTCAGATGAATGAATGCAGGGTCCAGCGGGCAAGGATGCGCAAGGGTCTGGATGATTATCCCTGCAAGTCCGGCGGTCTTGTTGAATACGCCCGTTTTGCCGAAGGCGTTGATGACAGAATTAAAACCGAATGCATCGGGTGCCCGCCGGATCCACATCCTGAAACGTGGTTTTGCGCATGGCGATTTACCCTGACACCGTGATGTTTTAATCCCGGTGTCTTAGGTTTCTTCAGTTTGAGAAAAACAGTCAAATAAACAAATAACTTATACAACTATAAAATTTTAAGAAGAAATAGGAATTATGGGAGTCACTTCCGACAAAATTCAGGAATTAAGGCAGAAAGAGAAAAAGATCAAGGCCATGGGCGGTGAAAAAGCCCTGGCTAAACGGCGTGAGCAAGGCGTTCTTAACGCCAGGCAGCGTCTTAACCTGCTGTTTGACGCCGGAACCTTCAGGGAACTGGACATGTTTGTGACCCATCGGTGTACCAATTTTGGCATGGAAACCAAGGAAATTCCCGCAGACGGTGTAATCACCGGTCATGGAAAGGTGGATGGTCGTCTGGTCTTTGCCTATGCCCAGGATTTTACGGCCTCAGCCGGATCCCTGGGCGAAATGCAGGCTAAAAAGATATGTAAAGTAATGGATCTGGGGATAAAAGCCGGCGCACCTGTTATCGGCATGAACGATTCCGGGGGTGCCCGGATTCAGGAGGGGATTGACGCCTTGTCCGGTTACGGCGAAATATTTTTTCGTAACTCTGCGGCTTCGGGTGTGATTCCGCAGATTTCGGCTATCATGGGCCCCACGGCCGGCGGGGCAGTCTATTCTCCGGCCATGACCGATTTTATCTTTATGGTCAAGGAATCTTCCTATATGTTCATCACCGGGCCCAACGTTATCAAGGCGGTCACCGGCGAGGAAATTTCCTTCGAGGCGCTTGGCGGTGCCATGACCCATAACGAAAAGTCCGGGGTAGCCCAGTTCGCATGTGAGTCTGATGAAGACTGTATTGAACAGATCAAGCAGCTTTTATCATTCCTGCCGTCCAACAACATGGAAGATCCCCCGATCAAACCCACGGACGATTCACCGTATCGCATGGCCCCGGTCCTTGATACCATTATTCCGGACAAATCCAACCAGGCATATGATGTCAAACAGGTCATTGCCGCCATCGTGGATGACGGCTACTTTTTTGAACCCCACCAGTATTTTGCCAGAAACATTGTGATCTGTTTTGCCCGGCTCAATGGTCGTCCCATCGGCATCATTGCCAACCAGCCCATGGTTATGGCAGGTTGCCTGGATATTGACGCCTCTGACAAGGCCACCCGGTTCATCCGGTTCTGTGATGCCTTTAACATTCCCATGCTCACCATTGCCGATGTGCCCGGTTATCTGCCCGGTTCCAACCAGGAGTGGGGTGGGGTCATCCGGCATGGCGCAAAACTTCTGTGGTGCTACTCCGAGGCCACGGTGCCCAAGCTTTTGCTGATCACAAGAAAAGACTACGGCGGGTCATATATCGCCATGTGCTCCAAGCACCTTGGTGCGGATATGGCCTTTGCCTGGCCCATGGCCGAG
Organism: Desulfobacter postgatei 2ac9; assembly: GCF_000233695.2. Lineage (NCBI taxonomy): Bacteria > Pseudomonadati > Thermodesulfobacteriota > Desulfobacteria > Desulfobacterales > Desulfobacteraceae > Desulfobacter > Desulfobacter postgatei. Next base: position 3,200,071 of record NZ_CM001488.1, read on the forward strand.
GTGGCGGTCATGGGGGCTGAAGGCGCGGCAAACGTCATCCATGCAAGGGAGATTAAAAATGCCGAGGATCCGGCCGCCATGCGCAGGCAGAAAATAGACGAGTATAATACGCAGTTCTCCAATCCTTATTGTGCCGCAGCAAGGGGCTATGTGGATGCGGTGATCGTGCCGAGTGAAACCCGGCCAAGGCTCATAGATGCCCTTGAGGCCGTTGCAAACAAACGGGAATTCCGGCCGGCCAAGAAACATGGAAATATTCCTGTATAACAGCCATGGGCTGACCTGGCAAGGTATAGCTTAATACGCTAACCCGTTTAAAGCCAAGGAGACCTTTTTTATGAAAAATAAAAAATTGGCTGCTGCCATGGCTGCTGTTCAGATGTACATCAGAACGCAGGAAGAGGCAGCCATTATTGCACTGCAAAAACAGGCTTCCAATGCTGCGGTGAAACCTGCCCCGGTTGGCCAGATCAACCTTTGGGGGCTTTCCGGACGGCAGGCAATTATGAATGCCAACGCAATGATACGGCAAAGAATGCTGAAATGATAAAATACAATAAAAGATAATTTATGTAGGATATTATGACCGATCACAATGAAGTTAAAATGGTTGAGATGGATTATTCAGAAACGCGACCAAAGGTAAAAAATCCCCTGAAAATTCAGGATCTGTCCCTGCGAGATGGCCATCAGTCATTGTTTGCCACCCGGGGCCGTACCGAAGATATGATTCCTGTGGCCGAGCAGATGGATGAAATCGGATTCTGGGCCGTGGAGGTTTGGGGCGGCGCCTCCTTTCACATCATGCATCGGTATCTCAACGAAGACCCCTGGCAGAGGCTTCGCACCCTGAAACGGTATTTCAAGAAAACGCCAATTTCCATGCTGCTGCGCGGCCAAAAACTTGTGGGGTACCGTAATTATGCTGATGACCTGGCCGAACTTTTTGTTAAAAAGACCGTGGAAAACGGGCTGGATATTTTCAGGACCTTTGATGCCCTTAATGATTACAGAAATTTCGAAACCGTGGTACCGGTAATCAAATCGTGTGGTGCGCATTTTCAGGGCTGCATCTGCTATACCCTGACAGAGCCCCGCCTGGGCGGAGAGGTGTATAACCTGGAATATTATGTGAAAAAGGCCAAAGAGCTTGAGGATATGGGTGCCGATTCCATCTGCATCAAGGATGTGGCAGGATTGATGGCCCCTTATGACGCCTTTGAGCTCGTAAAAGCACTGAAAGCAGAAGTTAAGCCCCCGATTCACCTGCATTCCCATTTTACATCGGGCATGTCCCCCATGACCCATCTCAAGGCCGTAGAGGCAGGCGTTGATATTATTGATACCTGTATGACCCCTTATGCATACAGAACATCCCATGCAGCACTTGAGCCTCTTGTGATGAGCCTTTTGGGCACAAGTCGGGATACGGGATTTGATATCAAGGCCCTTACCCGGATCAATGAGACCCTGGAAAAAGATGTGATACCTAAATATAAGCATCTGCTGGATAACACCAAGCTCTCACTGATTGATATCAATGTGCTTATGTACCAGACACCTGACTTCATGCGCGCCAATTTGCAAAAACAGCTTCGGGAAATGGATGCATTGGACAAAATTGATGAGGTGTACAAAGAGCTGCCCAGGGTAAGGAAAGAACTGGGTCAGATTCCCCTTGTAACGCCAACCAGCCGGATTGTGGGTACCCAGACGGTGAACAATGTGCTTTTTGACACCAAGGAAGAGCGTTACAAAATGATTACCGCCCAGGTCAAGGATTTATGTTACGGCCTGTACGGCAAAACAGCAGTTCCCATTGATGCTGACCTGCAGAAAAAAGCGCTCAAGGGCTATGAAAGAGGCGAAGAGCCTATCACCTGCCGTCCGGCAGAAGTTTTGATGCCCGAACTTGAAAAAGCCAGGAAAGAGATCGGCGATCTGGCTGTGGATGATGAGGATCTTATTCTCTGTGCCCTGTTCCCCGTAACCGGCAAAAAATACCTGATGCAAAAATACGGTAAGGAACAGGTGCCTGACACGGTGAAACCCATTACCCTGGAAGATGTTAAAAAACAAGATGATATGATTAAAAAAGCCAAAGCAGGCAAGCTCATTGAACCTGCTGCGGATCTTCCTGAAAAAAGCGAGTTTGCCAGAACCTTTAATGTCTTTGTGGACGGTGAATGTTTTGAAGTTGGTGTCGATGAAGTGGGTGGTTCTCCAATGATTTCTTATGCCGCCCTTGCTTCCGTCGCACCTGCGGCAGCTCCCGTTGCACCGTCTGCCCCTGCAGCACCAACACCTCCTGCACCCCCTGCAGTATCGGCTCCGAAGCCCGCATCAGCAAAATCGGTCGCACCCGCACCAAAACCCAAACCTGCTGCACCGGCAGGTGGCTCCGGGACGCCTGTTTTGGCTCCTATGCCCGGCATGATTGTCAAGTATACGAAAAATGTGGGAGATGCGGTGAACGCAGGCGATACTGTTGTCTTGATTGAGGCCATGAAGATGGAAAATGCCCTGCTGGCAACAGTCGACGGAACCATTACCGCCATTAATTTTAAAACAGGTGATTCAGTGGCCAAGGATGATGTACTGGCAACCATAGAATAACTCAAATAGAACACAATAGGGGGAGGGGGATGGTTTGACAACCATCCCCCTGTGCTTATTATGATAGTTGATGCCGGTGTGTGATCCGGCACCACTATCATAAGGAGAAAACAATGGCATTTGAAACCAAAGAAGAACTGCTTGAAAAATATCTAAAAATGGAAAAACCCCATTGTCCTCATTGCGATGAGGTCATGACCCTGTGGGAGATCCCGCCTATCAATTTTTCAGACGGTTTGGGCTGGCAGACCCCCTATCTTTTTGTCTGTTTTAACGATGACTGCCCTTCTTATAAAAAGGGCTGGCAGCATCTGATGGACTCAGTGGAAGCACCCGCCTCGTACAGATGTTTTTGCGAGCCAGGCGCCAAGAATTTTGAATACATGCCCGTGTTCAGTCCCCTGGGCGGTACAGGTTCTGTTCTGGATGATGCGGCGCTTGTGGCGGAACAAGCCCGGCAAGAGCTGATGAAACAGACCTTTTCCATCCTCACGGATTATTATATTTCCAAAGACTGGGATGAGATTTTAAAGATCTGTCTGAACCCAAAAATTCCGCCCAAGGCAAGGCTGAAAGCCGTAGAAATGGTGGGTGAGTTAGGTGATGCAACGGCTGTGGAGCATTTGATCAACCATAAGTTCCCGACCCCGGTATTACAGGAAGGGGTGAAAAAAGCAATTGAACAGCTTCATGAACGCCATTTTACGCGGGAATGCCCTTTTTGTGCCGAGATCATTAAAAACCGGGCCACCGTATGCAAACATTGCGGCAAGGATGTGCCCCGGGCATAACAAGGCCAATGGTCTGCAGGGCCGTTATTGGGGAATACCCCCGATAAAAACCGGGCATTCATGCACACGAAAAGAATGATGCCCGAGTTTGTGTGTGATGCAGTAAACCTGGAAGGTCTGAATTTCACGATTCCTGAAATTCAGACCCTGCTTGACGGGATAACCGTAGGCGTTATAATTTGTTGATCTTTTCTATGTTGAAAGATCTGTAGATAATCATCTCACCGCTTCTTTTATCCGGATCAAGGATCGTGGATTCAATTTTCTTTAGAATGGCCTGGGCCTGGGAATAATCCGGAATGGCGTCAAGTCCCTGTCCGATGGTTTTTCCTGTGCAGGCATCTTTGATAATGGCGTCTCTGGCATCCGTGGATATGGCAAAGGGAATGATGTGGTCATAAACCAGTCTGGCACCGGCCAGAATTTCCCTTTCATAGGATCCAATAGACCCCGCCACACAGGTGATGGCCATAAAGGGGCGCTCTTCCACGCTTACAATCAGATCAATCACGGATGGATAATCTTCGCCCTTGAACTGGACGGTCAGAGGAACGTCCACAAGAACATCTGATTTGGGGTATCCTTTGCTCTCGACCAGGAATTTTTCAAAAATCTGTCGGCTGGCTTCAGCGCCGACATTATCTATCTCTTTGCCGGTAATATAGTCGGTAACTTGATCAAGTGTCATAATTAATAAACTGTTAAATTAAAAAATCATTATTGATATTGTTTTATTTATTTATCTTTTATTTGTTTATCCTGGATCAGGCATTGGCCTGTCATTTCCAAAGGCTGCGCTATTCCAAGAACATTGAGTATGGTCGGCGCAATATCTCCGAGTTTGCCGTCCAGAAGGCTGATGGCAAGTGCTGGTTTGGCTGCAACAATAAACCTTACCGGATTTAATGTATGGGCCGTATGGGGGGACCCGTCCTGGGCCAGCATCTGTTCTGAGTTGCCGTGGTCTGCGGTGATAAAAGCGGTACCACCGGTTTCCCAGATAGCTTCCACCACTTTTTCTACACATCTGTCTACGGTTTCACATGCCTTTACCGCCGCGTCAAATATACCAGTATGCCCCACCATGTCCATGTTGGCAAAGTTAAGCACCACAAATTGAAATTTGCCTGAACGGATCTGCTCGCAGGCTTTGTCCGCTACTTTGTCCGCACTCATTTCAGGTTTCTGGTCATAGGTCTCAACATCCCGGGGAGAGGGGATGAGGATACGCGCTTCCCCGTCAAAAACCGCCTCATCACCGCCGTTAAAAAAATAGGTGACATGGGCGTACTTTTCAGTTTCTGCAATGCGAAGCTGGGAAATTTTATTTTCGCTTAGGATCTGCCCGAAAATTTTGTCCAGATGTTCGGGGGCAAAGGCTGCAGGCAGATCAAAGTGTTCGTCATACTGGGTCATGCACACAAAATCACAAAGGCTTGGGCAGGTGGTACGCTCAAAACCGTCAAAGGTTTTTTCCGTGAATGCCCGGGTGATCTCCTTGGCCCGGTCGGCCCGGAAGTTGAAAAAAATAAGGCCATCTCCTTGTTCAATTTTTCCTTCATTGCCTGGGCAAAAGTATACCGGTTTGATGAATTCATCGGTTTCTTCCCTGTCGTAGGCGGCCTGGATGGCTTGGACTGGTGACTGATTGGATGCATCAACGCCTATACCTTCGGTATAAAGTTCATAGGCTCTTTGTACCCGTTCCCAGCGGGTGTCCCTGTCCATGGCCCAGAAGCGTCCGGTCATGGTCGCCACCTTTCCTGTGTCAATATCCTGGATTTTTTCATCAAGCTGTTTTAGAAATTTAATGCCGGATGTGGGAGAGGTGTCCCTGCCGTCCATGATGGGGTGGATATAAACCCGGGTAATGCCCTTATTTTTGGCCATTTTTATTAAAGCAAACAGGTGATTGATGTGGGAGTGAACCCCGCCATCGGAAAGCAATCCCAAAAGATGAAGATTTTTATCTCTCTTTTTAACCTTGTCCATAACTGAAACAAGCGCCGGGGTGGAGTAAAAACTATTATCCCGAATGGCCGTGTTGATCCGGACAAAATCCTGGGCCACGATCCTGCCGGCCCCGATGTTCATGTGGCCTACCTCGGAGTTTCCCATGGTACCGTCGGGAAGTCCCACAGCCTCACCGCAGCATTTAAGAGTTGTGTTTGGGTACTCGTCTATGAGTCTGTCCAGAAACGGTGTATTGGCTGCGGCCACTGCATTGCCTTCTTCCGATGGGTTGATGCCCCAGCCGTCAAGTATCATCAAGATATTGACCGGTCTTTTTTCAGAACCCATCGTCATCCTCCATATCTGTTTGTGTCTGCCTACCAAATTCGGAGAGATCAACCGATGCGGCATCACTCCAAAGTCCTTCAAGGTCGTAAAATGCCATGGCATCGGATTCAAAGATATGGATGATCAGGTGTCCGAAATCGAGTAGCGCCCACTGGCCTTCCTTGACCCCTTCTGTACCTAAAGTTTTTATCTTTGCCTCCTTAAGGGATTTTATAATATGTTCGGAAAGGGAGGTTACCTGCCGGCTTGATCCGGCTTCCACAATGACCACCATGTCTGTGTAGGAGGTTAATTCACTGACCATCAGTGCGGTTACGCGTTTGGGTTTTCGGTCAAATATGGGGGCAAGATAGGGTATATATTCCTCTTGGAGGGCGATCATTTATATAAATCCTTTGTTTTGATAAAAGTCTCAACATCTTCAGGTACAAGTCCCGAGATAGATTTGCCGGATTTGATTCGGTTCCGTATCTGTGTCGATGAAATATCAATTCTTGGAACATTGCAGATACGGATGGGAAAAAGCCGGTCATGGACAAAAATATTATCGCTCTTAAGTTTGTAGCCTTTTGAAACGTGTTCGTCAATAAAGGAAGCATAAGGTTCCATGTCGGTTTTTTCACCGCGCTGCATAACGATCACGGGCAGGGCCCCAAAAATTCTATTGGCCTGTTTCCAAGAGGGCGTGTCAAAAAAAGCATCCGAGCCTAAAAGCAGATGAAAACGGGTGTGGCTGCCAAATATGGTTTTAAACTGGGATATGGTGTCAATGGTAAATGACGGACCTTTACGCTGCAGTTCAATGTCAGACACCTGAAACCCATTTAGATTTTTTATCGCGCGTTTTACCATGGTAAGCCGGTCCCGGGCGGAAGCCAGGTTAAGGTTCGGTTTGTGGGGGGGCAGGGCTGACGGGTAAAGTATGATTGTCTCAAAGGCATAATGCGCCTTGACATATTGGATAATGCCTAAATGACCGTTGTGAATGGGATTGAATGTGCCGCCGAAAAGTCCTGCCTTCATCTTGGCTGTATCCGTTGCCCGGCACTATTCCTTGTCTTCAGGTACTGCAGGTTGAAGCAGTTGAGCCAGGTGTTTGATCAGGGTTTTAACGCCTTTGCCCGTAGCTGCGGAAATGGTAAAAATAGACTGATCGGGCAAAGCGTTTTTAAAGGCCTCAATCCGGTTTTCAGTGCCCGTAAGATCAATTTTATTGAGAACCACAACCTGGGTTTTGTTTGCCAGGGTATCGCTGTGCATTGCCAGTTCATTGTTGATGAGCGCAAATTGTGCCAACGGATTTTCCGGATCAATGTCGCTGGAATCAATAAGATGCACCAGAATACCGGTACGTTCAATATGTTTAAGAAATTTTATCCCAAGCCCCACGCCTTCATGGGCACCCTCAATCAGCCCGGGAATGTCGGCTACGGCAAAGGGTTCGCCAAAGGGCGGTTCCACCATGCCGATGGTGGGGGTCAGTGTGGTAAAGGGATAGTCCGCAATTTTGGGGCGGGCCGCTGACATGGCTGAAATCAGGGTGGACTTGCCTGCATTGGGTAGCCCTACAAGCCCGACATCTGCCATGAGTTTGAGTTCTAAGCGAAGTTTCATCTCAACGCCCGGGATTCCGGGTTGGGCAAATCTGGGCACCCTGTTGGTGGATGTGGCAAACCGTTTATTGCCCCGTCCGCCCATGCCGCCCTGGGCTATAACTATTTCTTTGTCGGGATCAGTGAGGTCGACAAGGACCTGTGAGGTTTGCGCATCAAAAACAATGGTACCAGGAGGAAGTGATAAATAGCAGTGGCTGCCGTTTTTGCCACGTTTCTGCCGACCCAGGCCTGGAGCCCCGTTTTGTGCACGTAAGTTTTTTTGGCGGCGATAATCATACAGGGTCCGTTTTGAAGGATCCACCCGGAGGATGACATCCCCCCCATCGCCGCCGTCTCCGCCGTCAGGCCCGCCTTTTTCTATGAAACGTTCACGCCGGAAACTGACGCATCCTGCACCGCCACTTCCGGACTTGATCGTAACAATGGCCTCATCAACAAATTTCACGCTTCATAAACACTGACTTTTTTTCTGTCACGACCTTTTCTTTCAAAGGTCACGACACCGTCGATCTTGGCAAAAATGGTATAATCTTTGCCCATACCGACATTGTTGCCGGGATGGATTTTGGTGCCACACTGTCTAATAATGATATTGCCGGCGGTGACTTGCTCGCCGCCGAATTTTTTCACGCCCCGCCGCTGGGAGTTTGAATCACGACCGTTTTTTGAACTGCCTGCTGCTTTTTTATGTGACATGCTTCTCTCTCTTTCATTAACACGCTACAAATTTATACCTTAAGGACAAACAATTAAGCTGAAATGGAGTTAATCCTGATTTCAGTGTAGTGCTGTCTGTGACCTCTCATTTTTCGGTAGCCTTTGCGCCGTTTGTATTTAAATACAAGCTGTTTTTTGCTCCGGCCCTGTTCCACGATAAAAGCTTTGACGCTTGCATTCTCTATCTGGGGTGCGCCTAAAGTTAAGGTCTCACCATCGGAGTATAAAAGGACATCATTAAATTCAATTTCAGATCCTTCGGTGCCTTCAAGCTTCTCAACTTTCAAAACCTGATCTTCCTGGACCTTGTATTGTTTGCCCCCGGTTCTGATTACTGCATACATGGGTTTATCTCCTTACAATCTGACATCATATATCGGGTACTTAAAAAAAACTCCGCATAATATAACTATTTGCCTGTATTGTCAATTCTCATTTTTGATTTCCATGCTATCCGGTGATGGTTACTGATAATAGTTTTTCGTTCTCTTTTTCAGATGATTGAAGCATTTAAAACCATCCTTCCGGAATGGAGCAAATCTCTTTTTTATGCCTTTTTAACAACAGCGCATTTAAGGTACATGGCGCCGAATCCTCCAATCTTACAGGAAATATCGTGACCATTTACGGGGTCATCAAGAAGTTTGATGTTTTTGACTTTTGTGCCCAATTTGATTGTGTCCTTCCCGGCCTTAAGATCTTTGATGGTGGTGACGGTATCTCCATCCTGCAAAGGATTGCCATTGGCATCTAAGAATCGTAGCGCACCTTCCAAGGGTGTATCGGCGGTCTGATCAGGTGTCCACTCATGAGCACATTCCGGGCATATCCACAGGAGTCCATCAGGATAGGCATAAGGTGAATTACATTTGGGACACATATTTTTTTCAACTGACATAGCAAAATTTCCGGTCGATTGTATAAAGGTTTAAAATATTTTTTTCATGCAGTGAAACACGTATCACGATGAAATATAAATGAAGACGGCCTTCCTTATGTCGTGTGTATATCAGGGGGGCTCAATTTGAGTCAAACAGTATTTCGAGCATGTGCCCAAATTTGCCGGAATAAACCGGTCCTTTTCCGGATGAAAGGCGGCGGGACAGGTTTGGATAAACTGGGCCACCTGTTTTTCGGGGCCCTCGTGAACCAGGGTTAAGGCATAATATCTGAACAGACCCCATGGATCAGTGTCCGGGTTTTCAAGCCTCTGGGCGATGGGGAGCGTCGGGTCAGGATTTTGGAACCGCTTTTTTCGCTGCATATACTCCTGCAGGGTCATATGACGGATAATATGACATTTTGTCGGGTGAACCTGAGTATAAGCATAAATGCCTGAAAGGAAAAAAGATATACTGCAGGTTTTTGCGCCTGCAACAATATTTTTTCTTGTAAATTGGACATGGTCAAGGATTTCGTTTTTCAGGGCTGTCTGCATTTCTGCAGAGAGCTCATGGAAACGGGTGGCATGCAGATACCTGTTTTTTATCCGTTTGACCACTGACGGGATCATTTTTTTTCTTTTCAGCCGTGCCTTGTCCGAAAAAATATCAAAATACTCCCTGATGCTTCTCATGCCCGGTGGTGTCAGTTCATCCCGGCCGTTATCAAAAAGGATATTTTCCACCTGAACATCTAAAAGTGCGGGCAAAATGGACAGGCCCTGTTCGGTAAGCACTTCAAGGGGTTTGAAATAATCCACTAAAAGGGCAGGGCGGCCTATTTTTTTTCTGGGGATAAATGCGCTTTGGGCCGTGATCCTGATTTTTTTATGGCCAAAGGGGTGTAATGCACTGGTGAATGCAGGGATGACGGCAAAACACCCGTCCAGGGAGATTTCAGTGCCATAGCTGTCCGTAATGGAGGGCTTGACCGTGGAAAAGTCTTCATCCAGGCCGGCCGGGATCAAAAGATCGGCAGTGGCATGCTGCTTGCTAAAGGATTCTCCCATCTGGGTTTCAAGGCATAGAATTCTGTCCCGGTTGCGGTCGGTCAGGCTGACCGACAAGGGGATGCCGGCCTTAATCAATGCTTTTGCAAGGTCTCCTTTCCCTCTTGGTATTTTTGTCAGCAGACTGAATTGGCAGGTCTTTCCAAGGCGGTTCAGCACATGGATGATATCATGGGAACCATCACACCAGTCAAGGGGATCTGAGCCGCCGTAGAGCGCTAAATCCCTGTTTCCATGCGCCAGAAATGTATCAATAAATGTATTTACCGCATCAAAGTTGAAATGACACCGGACCTTTGGCAAAGCCCACTCATTGCAGCGACGGCAGAAATTGGAACAGCCCGACGTCATCTGAAAGGTAATGGCCTCACTGAATATATAAGGGTTTTGCCACGGGGCGAGATCCAGCCGCTTTTTCCATGTGTCATATGCCATGTGGCCGGGATCGGCATTATGTACTTTGTCTGCCAGCAGATGTTTAAGATTTTTGGTCTGTTTTTTCAGATCAGGATGATCATCAACCAGATGTTTGTGCCTTATAAGGGCGGTCAACACCTGGCGCAGATATTTTTCATCTGTTTCCCCGAGTTCAGCGGGTTTTGCCCAACCCGTGGTCTGATCAAGCAGCGTTTTGAGTCGCTTTGTCTTTCCGGAAAAAAGGGCTGCAACAACCCTGTTTTTTAGGTCTTCGACTGGAGCATCCGGTGTGACAATGATGTTTTGAAAAACAGATGAACCCAAAATTAATTCCTTTTTAAATATCAAGGGGGCTTTTGTAAAAAAAGCCCCCTTGAAAATATCAGCTAAATATTGCAGATAAATGTTTTTTAACTATCCGCGAACCTCTTCTTTAACTGTGGTGGCAAGTTTGTACAGGATGGTCAGTACAAAAAAACCTGTGCCGTAAACACCCAAGGCAATTATTCCTTCCTGGAGTGTGGGGGCATATTCATTCACGTGATGCAGCGGAGAAGGAACAAAACCACCGGCGATCATGCCAAGCGCCTTGTCGATCCAGGCACCGAAAAATATCATGGCGCAGGTAACAGGCAACAGTGCGTGATTGTTTCTCAGTTTCGGAATCAGCAGGAAAATGGCACCTACACTCATAAGAATCAGAGCGCTCCACATCCAGGGTACCATCATGTTGTGCCCGTGCAGACCGAATAGCAGGTATTGCATATGGGACAGATGACTGGGGATGCCGGAGTAGTAAACCACGAAAACTTCACAAGCAAAGAAGAACAGGTTGGCAATGATGGCGTAGCAGACAATTTTTGCCAGGGTCTGCATGGCTTGCCAGCCCGGATCAAATTTGGTGAATTTTTTAATGATGTAGCAAAGGATGATCAGAAACGCAGGACCTGCGGCAAAGGCAGATGCCAGGAATCTGGGGGCCAGAATGGCCGTCAACCAAAAACCGCGGCCGGGCAGACCGCAGTACAGGTAGGCTGTTACCGTGTGGATACCGATGGCAAAGGGGATGGAGATATACACAAGGGGTTTTGTCCACCATACCGGTTCTATTTGGTTTCTTTCAGCTTCAAGCACTTTCCATCCCACAACAATGTTCAAAAACAGATACCCGTTGAGAACAATCATGTCATAAAAAAGCATGGAGTGGGGGGTGGGGTACAAGAGCACATTCAGCATACGAATGGGCTGACCTAAATCCGCAACAATGAACAGCAGGCACATGATCAGGCTGGCAACGGCCAGAAATTCACCTAAAATGGTGATCCGGTGGAACCGTTCGTAATCATGCAGGTAATAGGGGATAACCACCATAACACCACCTGCGGCAACACCCACAAGAAAGGTGAAATTGGCGATGTAAAAGCCCCATGAAACGTCCCGGCTCATGCCCGTGATCTGCAGACCGTTTATGAACTGGTCAAGGTAGGCAAGGCCTCCTGCGCCCATGACAGCGAGCAAAAGGACGATCCACAACCAATATTTTTTACTTCCTTTAAAAGCTATCTCAAGCATAGTCGCCTCTCTTAAACGATGTAGTAAACACTGGGTTCTGTACCCAGTTCCTGTTTACGTCTGATTGTATAATGTTCTTTCAGCAGACCACGGATTTCAGATTCTGGATCTTCCAGGTCGCCTACGACGATAGCGCCTTTGCTTGCTTCCACACAATGGGGCTGTTCACCTTTAGCCAGACGTTCGGCGCAGAGGTTACATTTTTCAACCACACCCTTGCTGCGGGTGGGGAAACCCGGGACTGTCTCTTCAATGAAGGGACGTGGATCTCTGAAGTTGAAACTCCTTGCGCCGTAGGGACAGGCCGCCATACAGAACCGACAGCCGATGCAGCGGTGGAAATCCATAAGGACAATGCCATCTTCCCGCTTGAAAGTCGCCTGGGTGGGGCATGCCTGTACACAAGGCGCGTTTTTGCAGTGGTTGCAAGTCACAAGGAAAGGAAGGTGGTGGAACTTTTCAGCCAGAAATTCATCCTCCTTGTCCGGAAAAGCATAGTGGAATTGCTCGGGCCAGATCCATTTAATATCCTGTCCATCCCTGAACGGACGGGTGCCGGGATACTTTTCAGGGTCCGGGGTCATGGTAAAATCCGGTACGTTATGGGCCTTATGACAGGCTTCCCTGACTGCTTCAGCAACTTCTTCGTTCAGTTTGGAGGTGTCAATGACCATACCCCAGCGTTTGGCATGCAGGGCCTCTTCGTTTTTTGATATTACAGGTTGGGCACTGCCGTGGGGTTCTGATGCGGCAAGATTCATTACCGGAGCAGCACCCATTCCGATGGCAGCAATACCCGCTACTTTAAGAAAGCTTCTTCTGCTCTTTATCATCATTTAATCTCCTTGGGGTTGGTGTGACACTCCCAGCAATAGGGGCTCACAGAGGCATAGTCGTGGCAGCTGTCACAGAATTTTGCTTTATCTTCATGGCAGCCCAGGCAGGAGTTTTCACCTGTGGACAGGCTCATGTTAAAGGTCTGGCCGTTGGTTCCGGTGTATTTTCGGTCACCGTTGCGCACAACAGAATCGCGCCACACATCCAGCAGGTACATATGTTCTGTCCGCATTTCATATTTGTCCAGAACACATTTCTTAGCTGTTGCCGCCTTTCCCAGCAGTTCCGGTTTGGGGGCGGCCTGTGTGCTTGTGATCAGGTTAAACCAGAACGGAGAAAGAACGGCGAGTACAAATACCACAAGTCCTGCCATAATCATATTTTTACTCATCTTATTCCTCCTCTACCCCGGGCAGGGGTTCCATTCTCAGGTCCTCGGTTCTTTTCTTTTCACCCGGTAGAATCAACGCATTGCCCACAAGCTCGTGAACACCGATGACATCGACTTCAGGCACCCAATATTCACACATGGTAGGAAGTGCAGCCCTGTCAATGGCGCAGATGGTGGCTAAAGAATTAACCCCGAATTTCTCATGAACATATTTAACGGCATTCGCCCGGGGAAGGGCGCCGGCCATTCTAAGCTCAATATTTTCACCGGCATTCAGACCTGCACCGGAACCGCAGCAGAAGGTCTGCTCTCTGATGGTGTTCGGCGGCATTTCATAAAAATGATCTGCACATGCCTTGATACAATACCTGGGTTCGTCCAGAATTCCCATGCCACGCGCAGGGTTGCAGGAATCGTGGAAGGTCAGGATCCGGTTGGCGTTGCGGCTCTTGTCCAGTTCCAGCTTGCCGTGTTTAATCAGGTCCGCTGTGAATTCGCAGATGTGAACCATCTTGGTGGATGCGGCATTTTCAAACCGGGTGCCGGTGATGGGATTCACCGGTACTTCAAGGAAGTCGGCAGGGCCGTTCATGGTATCCATGTACTGGTTGATGACCCGCCACATATGACCGCACTCCCCGCCCAGAATCCATTTGACGCCCAGGCGTTTTGCTTCGGCGTACATTTTGGCATTGAGCCGTTTCATGGTCTCATGGGAAGTAAAGAAACCGAAGTTGCCGCCTTCGGAAGCGTAGGTTGACCAGGTGACATCCAGTCCGTATTTATCTTTAAGATATTGGAACAGAATCAGATAGCCCTGACAAGTATATGTGCCGGGATCGGCAAATACGTCGCCCGATGGGGTGATAAAAAGGATGTCAGCGCCTTTTTTCTGGAACTGGGGTGCACAGTTGACACCTGTGATTGCTTCGATATCTTCAACAAAGAATTCCAGCATGTCTTTGAAGGCGTGGGGCTGGATACCCAAGTGGTTGCCGGTCTTGTAACAGTTGGAAACCGGTGTGGCAATCCAGTCGATATTCAGGCCCAAAAGGTTAAGCAATTCTCTGCCGATAATGGTGATTTCAGCGGTATCAATGCCGTAGGGACAGAATACTGAACAGCGTCGGCACTCTGTGCACTGGAAAAAGTAGTACCACATCTCTTTGAGTGCATCCAGGGTCATCTCTCTTGCGCCTAAAAGACGTTTGCCGCCCGGGATATTTTTCATGATCTTGCCGACCATGGTGAAATCGTTACGGTAAATGGATCGTAGCAATTCAGCCCTCAGCACCGGCATATTCTTGGGATCACCGGTTCCAAGGAAGAAATGGCATTTGTCTGCACAGGCACCGCAGCGTACGCAGATGTCCATAAATATTTTAAAAGTACGGAAACGCTCCAGCCGTTCTTTGATCCCCTCATGTAGGATCTCTTGCCAGTTTTCAGGCAGTTTCCAGTCACTATCTAGGGGATTCCATTCCCTGGCATTGGGAAGACCCAAGGTTTGGACACTTTCCGCTTTAGCGGCATAGCAGTACATGCCGGGCCGGATCTGAACGGATTTGGTAGTGTCCAGCCAGTTGCTGGGCTCGGAGCTAGACCGGGGACGATAGTTAATTTTGTCTAATGCTTCATCCGGTGTAAGTTCGTCAGCCATCTATCACTCCTTTTTATCCACCGGCAGGCCGGCTTCAATCATTTTGTCTCTGAAGTGGTCCTCATACTGTTCATACGTATGGATGGGCACATCATAGTTCCAGGGGTTAATATGCCGTTTGGCCCGGGTGTTGTTGGCCATGTTCCGGGTCGGGCTCAAGAAGATGCCGCCCATGTGCATCAGTTTGCTCATGGGGAAATAGGCGAACAGAATGCTCACAAGGAAAAGATGGCCGTAGAACAGTCCGCCGACTTCTTCAGGAATATGGGGATGGAAGGTAACCAGTCCCATGGTCAGTTCCTTGATGCCGGTGATATCCACCTTGGTGAAATAGCGCATGGCAATACCGGTTGCGGCAATGCCGATGATCAGGAACAAGGGGAAATAATCAGCAGCCTGGGAGATATAACTGATTTTTGCATCAAAAATTCTGCGGCTTAAAAGGAAAAGCGCTGCCAGCAGAAGCACAGGCCCGGAAATGAACAGCCCGGGAAGACCAACCTGGATAATTCCGTCCAGATATTCAAGAAACTGAATGCTTCCGGGAACAGGCGCAGTGAAAAATCTTACATGCCTGAGAAGAACCACCAGGAATGCGTAATGGAATGCAAGCGCGCCTACCCATAAAAAAATTTCCCAGGAATAGGTGAGTTTATTGGACGCATGCCGGTTAAACGCCGCTTTTGTATTTCTGAACAATGACCTGAAAGCAAAAATTTCCAGGAGCATTCTTACAAAAACGCCGGTAGATGTGTTCGGGTTGTCAATGGTGTTCTGTTTGATCCATGGCAAAGATTTCTGCTGGCCGCAGGTTGTAGGAATCCTAAACGGCACGGCAGAGTCTGCCCATCCTTTGACCTTGATCACAAAGCCAATAAGGAATGCGGCAACTGCCAGGTACGGAATCAGTACACCAAAGACCACCTGAAGCCCGAGTCCCTCAACCCCTGCATAAGCCAACAGGAAGAGCAGAAAGACAGCAGTAAGGGGGATCAAGTACCTTTGATTCATGTTATAACCACCTCATTATTTTATGTATGGCCCGCCATTATCGCGCCATACATGTTAAGATTTTTTGGAGCCTAAGAGGTCTTCCTCTGACAGCTCCGCTACTAAACCTGCCCTTTCAAAGGCGCGATGGATGCGTCGTTTGCTCTCCGTGGCCTTTAAAAGGAAAATATCCTCTCTACATTTCATGTACCGGTTGAAAGCAGCCAGGGCAATTTCGTCCACCAGGCGATAAAATTTTATAATATCTGCCTTTTCAATGATGCTTTCACCAATTTCCTTTAATGCAAATACAAAACTTACGGCATTTGCAGGGTCAAATGCCTGAACCGCACGAATTCGAATGACCGGGTCAAGGGCTTTTTCAAGACCATCCCGGCTGAAATTTTCTGTAATAAGGTTTAAAACATCTTCAAGGGTTTCCCGGGTGACAGCCCCTATAGGATTGTCAAAACGGTTGGAATTTTTGCCCAGAATCCTTGCGGATTCTTCAGGATAGGTATTGATGGTGGCACGGAACCAGCTGTCCAGCAGTTGATTCAGATTTTTTTTTATAATTTGTTTCACGGTGTATTAATCTTTATTTATAAAATGTCAACGGGTTAATTTGCGCAATTGATAGAAGGATATAAACTCCCCCCAATTTTATGTCAAGGGTAAACCTGATTTGGTTTCTGAATGAAAGTTGCCGTGTTTTGGGCTTTTGTCCAGCGCGTGAGAGATAATTACCCCTGATGGTTTTCGTTAAGAAAAAATTTATGGTAAATGTTTATTTTTGTCTGAAAATAGTGTATCCACTATTGCATTTTATTAATTAGATACAATGCTGCCGGTAATGCTCCTTTCCGGTGTCAAATCAGTTTTTCCAAGAAAGGGCAGATATGAAAAGCGTTCTGTTTTTGTTAATTTGTTTTTTTGCTACCAGTACCTATGTCGCAGCCCAGGATCATTTCGATTTTGGGGAATGGGGCGTTTCATTAGGATATGGTCAAAGTATAGACCATGTTGATATTTATCGTGCAGGGTTTTTAAAACAATTGAATGCAAAATGGATTGAGAGCAAAACCGGTTATGCGCGCGGTTATTTTGAGTTGTCATATAACCGCTGGGAGTCGGGCAGGGAAGATGTTAACGCCGTTGCATTCTCTCCGGTCTTTCAGTATGTCTTCTATGCAGGAAATGCGACTTGGTATCCATATATAGAGGCAGGGGTTGGTGTTGCCTGTCTTGACGATTATACTATCAATGACAGGAACCTGTCCTCAAATCTTCTGTTTGAAGATAGGGTTGGGGCCGGTATCAGAATTAAAAATGTGGATATCAGTTTCCGCTACATGCATTATTCCAACGCCGGGTTAAAAGAGCCTAATGATGGAATTGACATACTGATCGGCACCCTGGCCTGGTACTTTTAACCCGGTTTTCTAAAATACAGAACCAGGCTTTTTCCAAGCACCGGGTTTAGCAGGCGGTCAATAAAGGTGGTCAGTGCCGGTTTTTTCATCAGATCCCATACCAGAAGTCTGTGGTAGAGATTGACGGCAATCGAATCGGTCCGGGTGGGGCCCACAAAACATTTAAGCCACCAATAGGGACTGTGGATGCTGTGGGCATAGTGGCAACCCAGGTACTTGGGGCCTTTGTTCCGAAATTTTTCAATAATATTTTTTTTACTGTAGATTCTCACATGACCCATGTCGGCGTTGTAATATTCATCTGACAGCTGCCAGCAGATCCATTCGGGCCAGGCCCGGGGAACACTTACGGCCAGTGTTTTGCCCGGCTTGACAATACGGATCAGTTCTGAAACAGCTTTATCGTCGTCCGGGATATGTTCCAGGACCTCCGAGCAGATCACCACATCAAAACTGTTATCCTCAAAGGGAAGCGCCGTGATATCCATGGCAGACAACGCCCAGTTTCTGCAGGATAGGTCATCAAGGTCCGCGTGAAATTCAAGTTTGCTTTTGGTGGCCATAAGGTTGTCATATCCGAAGTCCCCACCAATGCAAACCGCACAGGATTCCCGGCAGGCCCTGATGGTGTGGCGCCCCTCGCCGCACCCGATATCCAGAACCAGGTTTCCGGGGGCAATGCCCAGACGTTTAAAGTCCATGGTAATCATCTATCACCTCCCGGTAGACTTGGACCGTGCGCATGGCGCATTTTTCCCAGGTAAATTCCCTTTTGACCCGCTCATACCCCCGGCAGGCCAGATTTTCACGCTGTTTTTCATCGTCCAGCAGTTCAATGATCGCCTTTTCAAGGGCTTTGGCATCCCCGGGGGGCACAAGTTTTGCCGCATCCCCTGCAACTTCGGGTAATGCCCCACCGGTTGTTGAAATCACCGGTACCCGGCAGGCCATCGCCTCTCCAACCGGCAGGCCAAACCCTTCGTACATGGAGGGTACTACCGCAATCTGGGCTTTTGCATATTCCAGGACAAAGCGCTGGTGATCAATGCGGCCGGTAAAGTTAATATGGCGTCCAAGATCAAGTTTTTTTACCAGATTTTCGATGCCGCCGTTCTTTTTGGGGATGCCAATGACCGTTAAAGAGACCTCTTTGTGCGTTAACACCCCTTTCAGTGCGTAAAGCAGGTGGTATAAGCCTTTAAGGGGCATATCCGCGCTGTTGGTGACGATCAGGCGTCCGGGTTCCTTTTTTACATGGTCCAAGGGGAAAAAATTATCCAGATCAATGCCGTTGGGAACGGTTTTGAGCCTTGACTCAGGTATTTTAAATTCTTTGGCAATATCCGTTTTTGAGCTGTCAGATACCGTGATAATAGACGATAATCTTCGGGCAACACGTTTTTGCATGCCAATAAAGGAGTACCAGCGAAGGACTTGGAGCTTTTTATAAAAAGACCTGGTTGCCTTAAGCGCCAGACGCCGGTCCACGGTTATAGGATGGTGAATGGTGGCGGTAACGGGCAGATCCCGGGTAAGGGACAAAACGCCATAGGAAAGGCTTTGGTTATCATGGAGAATATCATAGCGTTTTGTTCTGCCTTTCATGTAGCGCTTTACCCGCATGCCAAATGTCATGGGTTCGGGATACCCCATGGCTGAGATGTCGAGCCATTCAATCAGGTTGACGGGATCTTTGAGTTCATCAATACGGGGTGTTCTGAACAGATTCTCTGGGTTGTATAAATCCAGGGTGTCGAGCATGGTCAGGTTGACCCCGGCATTGAGCAAAGGGTCCGGGGGACCTGCAATGACTTCCACCTGATGACCCAGATCGGATAACGCATGGCTTAAATGACGGATATAAACACCTTGTCCCCCGCAATGGGGGTTGGACCGGTAGGAGATCAGTCCGATGCGTAGGCCTGTTTTATAAAATGATTTCATGGGAGGATCTTAGATGGTACGCCCGGCTGGAATCGAACCAGCGATCTTCAGCTTCGGAGGCTGACGTGCTATCCACTGCACTACGGGCGCATAAAGTTACGCGCTGTTATACCATATTAGTTGATAAAATCCATATCAAATTTTTCCTTGGCCTCTCCTGCCACATACAGGGAACCTGAAATGCATATGGCGTCATCATCGTAACTTGTTGATATCGCATGTGATACTGCATTTTTTACGTCTTCGATAACCTGCAGGTCTCCTTTGAATATTTTTTTGATTGCTGCGGTGAGTATTGCAGGTTCAATGCTGCGGTTGATTTTGGCTTTGGTCACAATGACCCGCTGGGCCCTGGGCAAAAGCTGAGCCAGCATGGCTTCATAGGGTTTGTCATCCAGGATGCCGATAACCAGGGTCAGTTTTTTATCCCCTAAGGTTTGGTTAAGGTATTTGCCCAGCAGAACGCATGCCTTGAAATTGTGGGCGCCGTCTAGAATAACCAGGGGGCGATCCATGATTTTTTCAAGGCGTCCAGGCCAATTAACCTGGGCAAGCCCTTTATGAACCACTTCCTGGGTCAGTTTATATCGTGGATCAGTGATTTGGTTTTGTTCAAACACCAGCTCCACGGCGGCCAGGGCCAAAGAAAGGTTCTCCCGCTGGTGTTCTCCGGATAACGGTTTGGTAAGACCCTTGAAATTTTGATAAATTCCCTTGTAATTATATGTTGCCTGGCCAGGGGTTTTGCGGATGGAAAACTCTTTTTTAAATCGGTAGAGGGCGGCTCCTTGATCTTTGGCGATTTTGCTCAGCCTGTCTATTCCAGATGGCTGGGATACGGCCGTAACCGCAGGTACACCTGATTTTATGATGCCGCCTTTTTCCCGGGCTATATCCCTGATGGTATGTCCAAGGTATTCGGCGTGCTCAATGGAGAGGTTGGTGATAACACTGACCTGTGGTGTAATAATGTTTGTAGCGTCAAATCTTCCCCCCATGCCGGTTTCAATGATCGCCCATTCCACCTTTTCCCGGGCAAAATGGTAAAAGGCCATGGCCGTGACAATTTCAAAAAAGGTGGCCGGGCGTAATCCATTATCTGCAGCGTCCACAGCCTCGTATGCACTGACCACATCTGCATCACTGATCTGTTGCCCGTTCACGCAGATCCGCTCATTGAATCGGACCAGGTGAGGGCTTGTGTAAATGCCGGTTTTAAACCCGGCAGCTCTGAGGATTGAGGCAATGCAGGTCGCCGTGGAACCTTTTCCGTTGGTTCCGGCCACATGGATCATGCTGTAATTGTCTTGAGGCGTGTTGAGTTGTGAAAGGATGTTTAAAATGGTATCCAGCTCAAGCTTGATACCGAACCGGCCCAGGTTATATATTTTTTCCAGGCACAGTTCATAAGGGGCGTTTGGCATTGAAGATGTCCAGAAAAAAAACCCGGCGTATCAACTAAAAAAGTGATACACCGGATAATTTTCAGTGTGTTAGCTACGTTTTCTGCGTGATCTTGAGGCTGCAATTCTTTGTCTTCTTATTGCCTCTCTCATCTTACGTCTTCTGTACTGACAAGGTTTTTCAAAATTTTTCTTAACCTTGAGACGTTTGAACAGTCCGTCATTCTGAATTTTTTTCTTCAGAATGCGCAACGCTTTTTCAACGTCATTATCAATAACTGTGACAGTAATTTCTTTCAAGCAGCATCGCCCCTTTCAAAATGGATTTAAATATAACCGGCATGGGTTGAGGTGGTCTATTGATATTAGAGCGTAACCCATGACAAAACATGAAAGTAATTCAAAAAAAATGTTGTGACTTTCACATAAAAATATTTATGAAAGGGTCTTTTAACAAATTGAATGCATTAAGGCAAGGAGAAAATGGTTTGGGGGATTTGTTTCTTCAGAGTTTTTAAAAAACCCGGACGCATAGATGCATCCGGGCAGGATATATTTTTACAGCTTGGAGATTAGTTCTGCAGTTACGTCGGGCAGTGGCTGCTCGCCGTTGAGCGTAACGTATTTGAACTCTGCATCAGGCAGATCTCTAAAGTAGTAAGAAGAGGCCAGGGTCCCGGTATTGGTGTCATAATAAATGGAGTGGCGTTTGTCGATGGCAGCCTCGTCCTGGTCATCGGCACGGGTGCTCAATGCACCGCCGCATACCCGGCATTTGTCTCCGTTAGGCTTGATGGCGTCAATGAAAATGTTGTTGGGATGGTTGTTGTCATTTTCGCACAACCGTCTGCCCATAATTCTGTTTTTGGCAACTTCACGATCCAGCAGCATTTCAATAACGTAGTCAAGTTTAATGCCCTGTTCTTTTAACGCGGCATGCAGTTTTTCAGACTGAACTTTATTTCTTGGAAAACCGTCCAGCAGCCAGCCTTTTTTGCAGTCGTCCTTTTTGATTCGGTCGATCATCATAGGGATGGTGATCTCATCAGGTACCAGATCGCCTGCGTCGATATATGCCTTGGCTTTTTTGCCAAGTTCGGTTCCACCCTTGATGTTGTCACGGAAAATGGCACCGGATTCAACGTGGGCAATGTTGTATTTGTCTTTCAGAATTTTTCCTTGGGTGCCTTTGCCGCTGCCGTTGGGGCCGAAAAATAAAATGTTCATCTTCACTCCTTGAGGTTGGTTTATATTCATGTCCTGTCGGAACACGTTCGACATAATCAAGAATCCGTAATATAGGACTACCCTTTTTTTGTCAAGGTATTGCGGCCTTCCTTCATGTGCTGTATATGCTTTGGCTAAGTATCGCAAAGAGACAAACTCACCGATAAACTTAAGGAGGCGCAATCCAGAAAACAGCCGGTGCTATCCTATCAAGTAGCTATGGATGCTCAAAATGGCCGGCAGGATAACCAACCTCCAGCTCCCACCATATTAATAGTTTTGACTTTATCTTGCCCCCAATATGAGCCTTATTTCCGGCAGGATATCAGTTTCTGCCTTTCAATAAAAAAATCAAGCCAGATATCTCTGTGGGTCAGCTGAATAATCAATAGATTTGATTTTTGGTAAGGGAATGGATCGAGTTTTTTTTTCATGTCCCGACAGGAAATATTGTCAAGATAGTTACCGTTTATGTGGATGAAAAGATTATTTTTTGCCCTTGTCATTGCCACGTACAGTTGTCTGTTTTTCTCATTGCTGTCGGGAAAAGATTCGGCAAGCATGAGAAAGACGGTTGAAAACTCCTTTCCCTTGGCTTTGTGGATTGTTGAAACAAAAATTGTTTCTCCCCTTGTTTGCGTGAAATCCTCTATTTTGGACTCCCGCACAAAAACCTCGAAATCGGACTGATACTTTTGCTTATTATGGCTGAGCTCAAAATCGTTTATCAGATGAATACAGGTTTCAATCTGTTCGCTGTTTTTATATTTCTGCCACAACAATTTTTTGGCGCTCGTCCAGTTTTGGTCGCTGATGGTATATCTGTCATCTGAAAAGTTTAGTTGGTTGATAAAATATCTGACCTCAAGTAAATCATAAAGACTGTATAATTCATTAGTCTGGATCAGTTTTACCGGTAATATTATGGCCGCATGTATATTCAGCCCGACTGATAAAATCGAAAAGGGCTGGGGCTGAACCGCAGTGGATGGTCCCCCCGTTGTCACAGATACCTCCGGCATCAAGCAGGTTTTTGCCTGTTAAATCCATTTCTGTATCTATGAAAGCAATTTTGTTCATGAAATTAAAACAGCAAATCCGGGCGTATATGCCTTGTGAAATCTTTGTAAGTCGGTCTTTTTTTTAAAAAAATATCAATATTGGAAATTTTATCAAGGAAAATCGACAGAAAGCCACAAGTACCTCAGCCGTGTGCGAGCCACCTGATTGTAAGATTTAGGTATAGTCCATATTTATCTCCAATTTTAACCCCATAATCTGTCCTTTATGTCGAAATTAAATTGGGACAAGACCTTGAATATGCCCCGGCAAATTGATATTAAGGGCAGGTTATACGCAAGATTCTTAATTCAGACAATCCGGTGTAAACATTAAAATAATTATTCATATAAAAATAAGGGGTGAAAAAAATGACGGAACTGATTGATGTCAGGGCAAGGGAGATTCTTGATTCCAGGGGAAATCCTACGGTTGAAGTGGATGTAACCCTGGCCTGCGGCGCACAGGGTCGGGCCGCTGTGCCTTCCGGTGCCTCAACCGGCACAAGGGAAGCCCTTGAGCTTCGTGACAACGCCGAAAACCGTTTTATGGGCAAAGGCGTGCTCAATGCCGTGGCCAATGTCAATGAAGTGATAGCCCCGGAGATCATCGGCTATGATGCCATGGACCAGGCCGGGTTGGACCGGACTATGATTGACATTGACGGCACTGAAAACAAATCACGACTGGGTGCCAATGCTATTTTGGGCGTCTCCATGGCCGCTGCAAGGGCTGCAGCTGCAGCCAACGGGATGCCATTGTACCGCCATATCGGCGGCCTCAATGCACGGGTCATGCCTGTTCCCATGATGAATATCATCAACGGCGGCGCCCATGCTGCCAACAACCTGGATATCCAGGAGTTTATGATTCTTCCCTTTGGGGCCGCCAATGTGTCCGAAGCTGTCCGCATGGGCGCGGAGACCTTTCATAACCTGAAAAAAATACTTAAAGGCAAGGGGCTTGCCACAGGCGTCGGAGACGAAGGCGGATTCGCTCCGGACCTTCAGTCTAATGAAGAGGCCATTGAAAACATTATTGCGGCCATTGAAGCTGCCGGCTATCGTCCGGGCAAGGACATCGGCATCGGCCTGGATGCCGCAGCCAGCGAGTTCTACAAAAACGGCAAGTATGTATTTGCCTCGGAAAACAGGGAAATGTCCCCTGCTGAGCTCATTGACTATTATGAAAGTCTGATTGACAAATATCCTCTGGTTTCCATTGAAGACGGTCTGGCAGAAGGGGATTGGGATAACTGGGAACTCATGACCGAACGCCTGGGTAACCGTATTCAGATTGTGGGTGATGATATATTTGTTACAAACCCGGATATTTTTAAACAAGGCATTGTCAGGGGTGTGGGAAACTCCATTCTGATCAAGCTTAACCAGATCGGCACCTTGACCGAAACCCTCGACACGATCCAGATGGCCAAAGATTCGGGATATACCACCGTGGTCTCCCACAGGTCCGGTGAAACCGAAGACAGCTTTATTGCCGACCTTGCTGTGGGGGTAAATTCCGGACAGATTAAGACCGGTTCCATGTCCAGAAGTGACCGTGTGGCAAAATACAATCAACTGATTCGCATAGAAGAGGAACTGGGCGATTGTGCCGTATTTCCGGAAGATTTGTTTGTTTTAAAATAATAATTTTTTTTATTTATTCGATGAGGAAAAGGTGAGGTGTTTATTTTGATAAATGCCTCACCTTTATGATTAAAAAAGCGTGGAAGTGAGGAATGGATGGCTGAGATAACTAAATATATTTTTGTAACGGGCGGGGTGTTATCATCATTGGGAAAAGGATTGGCATCTGCTGCCATCGGAATGCTTCTGGAAAGCCGGGGGCTGACCGTGACCATTCAGAAACTCGATCCTTACATAAATGTCGACCCTGGAACCATGAACCCCTTCCAGCATGGTGAAGTGTTTGTCACCGATGACGGTGCGGAAACCGATCTTGACCTGGGCCATTATGAACGGTTCACCAATGCCAAGCTTGGCAAAAACAACAATTTTACCACAGGAAAGATCTATCACCAGGTCATCACCAAGGAGCGCCGGGGCGAATATCTTGGCGGCACTGTTCAGGTGATCCCCCATATTACTGACGAGATTAAACGGGCCATTTGCCTGGTTTCCCAGGATACCGATGTGGTGATTGTTGAAATCGGCGGCACCATCGGGGATATTGAATCCCTTCCCTTTCTTGAAGCCATTCGCCAGTTCAAGACTGATGCCGGTCCCGCCAACGTGATTTACATCCACCTGACCCTGGTGCCATATATCAAAACCGCATGTGAGGTGAAAACCAAACCCACCCAGCACAGTGTCAAGGAACTTCGAAGCATCGGTATCCAGCCGGATATCCTTTTGTGCCGCACGGAGAGTCTTTTGACCCAGGAGATTAAAAACAAGATTGCCCTGTTCTGCAATGTCGGACCTGATGCCGTATTTACCGCCAAGGATGTGGACTGCATTTATGATGTGCCCATTGTCTACAACGAAGAAGGCTTAGGGGACATGATTCTTAAAAAACTGAACATCTGGGCCAGGGCCCCGCGCATTGACGGCTGGCGGGAGATGGTGGAGCGTCTGAAAAATCCAAGGTACAGTGTCACCATCGCCATTGTGGGCAAATATGTGGACTTGACCGAGAGTTATAAAAGCCTGAACGAGGCACTGACCCACGGCGGTATCTCCAATGACACCAAGGTGAATCTGCAATTTGTGGATTCCTCCAACCTGACAAAGGAGAATGTGGCTGACGTGCTGTCCAAGGTCGATGGTGTCCTGGTACCGGGCGGGTTCGGGAACAGAGGAATTGAAGGAAAGATTCTTGCTGCCGGGTATGCCCGTGAAAATAAGGTGCCCTTTTTCGGCATTTGCCTTGGCATGCAGATGGCCGTGATTGAGATTGCACGCAATCTTGCCGGCCTGGAGGATGCCAACAGCGAGGAGTTTGACATTGACACGCCCTATCCGGTGATTTACCTGATGAAAGAGTGGGTGGATGAACAGACCGGCAAGGTGGAAAAACGGGATGAATCCTCGGATAAAGGAGGCACCATGCGGTTAGGTGCTTATCCCTGTCTTCTGGTTGAAGATACCTTTGCCATGAATGCCTATAAGACTGAAAATATTTCCGAACGGCATCGCCACCGCTTTGAGTTCAATAATGAATATAAGGACAAGCTCGTGGATGCCGGACTTGTCATTTCAGGGACATCTCCGGACCATGACCTGGTGGAAATTGTGGAACTTAAAGATCATCCGTGGTTTCTGGGCTGCCAGTTTCATCCGGAATTCAAGTCCAAACCCATGGTTCCCCATCCTCTTTTCAAGGCATTTATCAGGGCAGCCCTGAAAAATAAGAGATGATGGAAGAATTCATCTGCAGATCTCTTTTATGTCGGTGTTCTGGATGAATCGGGAGACATTCTTTTAGACTACCTGCAGTCCTAAATTCTCAACGCATTGGAACAAGGCGATTGGACCGGATTGATAAGCAAATACTGAATATTCTCCAGGAAAACGGGAGAATTACCAATGCCCAGCTCTCCAGGATGGTGGGAATTTCAGCGCCTGCTACGCTGGAACGGGTCAAGCGCCTTGAAACAGCGGGTGTAATCTCCCATTTTATGGCTGTGGTGGATCCGGAAAAGGTTGGATTCCCTATCATGGTCATTGTCAGCATTACGCTGAGCTTGAGCAAGCTCTCTTCGGTCTCTTTAATCAAGGAAAAGTTTTCGGAGCTTGAGGAGGTTGTGGAATGCTATCAGATTGCCGGTGCCCATGATTTTATCCTCAAGGTCATTGCAAAGGACATCAAAGCCTATGCAGAATTCATGAACCGAAAACTGACCCGGATACAGGGCATCCAGAGCATCCAGTCCTCATTTGTCATCGACAGCCTCAAGGATAAAAGAATTTTTCTCCTCAAAGCCGGGGATCACAGCTGAAGTCCTGTTTATTATTTGTATTTTTTTTAGTCACTGTTGGCGTGCCGAATCCACCTCCGCCGGGGCTCATGATACGGAAACGCTCGCCGGGTTGCGCGATGATTTCGTTCTTGGCACCCATGCAGATTGAGGTGCCGTCTTTTCTGATGAACAGGTTCACCCCTTTGCTGCCGGATTCGCCGCCTTCCAGCCCGTAGGGGGCGAAAACCCTGCGTTCGGAAAGGATGGCGACATTGAGGGGCTTTAAAAATTCCACTTCACGCACTAAACCGTCCCCACCGTTGAACCGCCCCCTGCCGCCGGACCCCCGGCGGATGGAAAATTCCCTGAGAATTATGGGATATCGCCGCTCCAGGATCTCCGGATCAGTGATTCGGGTGTTGGTCATGTGGGTGTGAACCCCGGTCTGCCCGTGCCAGGTCGGGCCGGCGCCGGCCCCGCCGGCTATGGTTTCATAGTAGCCGAAGCGGTCATTGCCGAAGGTAAAATTGTTCATGCAGCCCTGGGAGGCGGCAGCCACGCCGAACGCCTTGAGGACCACGTCGGTGATCCGCTGGGAGGTCAGCACGTTACCGCCTACCACCGCGGCTTCCGAAGAGGGATCAAGCAGAGAGCCCTTGGGGATATCAACGGTGATGGGGATAAGGCAGCCGTGGTTTAAGGGCAGGTCTTTTTCAATCAGGCATCTGAGGCAGTAAAGGATCGCCGATTTAGTCACGGCTTTGGGAGCATTGCAGTTTCCCCAGATCTGAGGTCCGGTGCCTTGAAAATCAAATAGTGCGCTGCCGTTCTTGCGGTCTATGGTGAGGGATAGGGCAATGGGGCTGCCGTCATCCAGATAGTCCATGGCGCGAATCGTGTCCCGTTCGGCCATCCCCTTGGATACGGAAAGCGCACTGAGCCTCTGGCGAACGGCCTCTTCAGCCGCATCCTGAACATGTTTCATATAGGCCTGAACCACGTCGAGGCCGTAGAGATCAACCATCTCCAGCACCAGTTCAATCCCTTTCTGGTTGGCGGCAACCTGGGCCTTAAGATCGGAGATATTGTCTGCCAGAAGGCGGGTGCCCGAGATGGCCGGACGCCCCGGTGTCGGGGGCAGTTTGCCCGGGGCCAGCAGCAGTTTCGAAATGCCTTGTTCCTGAAAAATGCCGTTCTCCACCAGCTTGAACGAGGTGATGCAGGCCCCTTCCTCTTCAAGGCGGCGGGAGTTAGGGGGCATGGAGCCGGGAGAGATGCCGCCGATGTCGGCGTGATGCCCACGGGCTGCCACCCAGAAAATGACCTGATCGTCCTTGAACACGGGGGTGATGACCGTAATGTCGGGCAGGTGGCTGCCCCCTGCAGCCGGATGATTGGAGACCAATACATCCCCGGGCGTAAGACCGCTTCCCTGCATCTGGATCTGCGCCTTTACCGCGTCGCTCATACTCCCCAGATGGACCGGCAGATGGGGCGCGTTGGCCACCAGTTCACCATCGGGCCCGAACAGGGCGCAGGAAAAATCGAGGCGCTCCTTGATATTCGTAGAGATGGCGGTTTTTTGAAGCATCCGGCCCATTTGTTCGGCAATGGACATGAATAGATTGCTGAAAATGGAAAGTTGGACCGGGTCAAGCGTTGTGCCGATTTGCTCCCGTGTGCCCGAGCCCACCTTGATTTCCACATCCCCGTTTTTTGTAATCTCTGCGGTGCAGTCGGGTTCGATGAGAATGGTGGAAGTATGGTGGATCAGAATGGCCGGGCCGGGGATGCAATGGCCGGCGGCAAGTTTTTCCAGATCGTAAATCAAGGTTTTCTGCCGGCCCTCTTCAAAATAGCACTGGGTCATATCCAGCACCGGCGGTGCCCCCTGGGCCTTTGGGATGCTGATCCGGCGCAGATTCTCAGACTTGCCCCGGGCGCGGATCCGGATATCGTCGATGAGGATTTCCCTGCCAAAAAGATCGAATCCGAACTCCCTGCGGTAGAGGGTCCTGAAGGCTTTTGTATAGTCATTGTCTTCAGGCCGGCAGATCATAATGGCCGTGTCTGTCCCATGGTATCGCAGGTTAAGAAACCGGGTGGTGTCAACGGCATCCGGGGAGAATCCCTGATCCTGAAGTTCCCGGCGAGCCGCTTCTTCAAGTTGTTTAAAAACCGCTTCAGCCTCTTTCAGCGCTTGTGGGCATAAGAGAGCGGAGCAGGGCTGCTGGCGCTCCGTGACCACATCGGCCATGCCCATGCCGTAGGCGGACAGAATGCCGGAAAATCGGTGGATAAAAATTTTGGATATTCCCAGGGTCCGGGCAATGGCGCAGGCATGCTGGGGACCGGCGCCCCCAAAGGTGGCCAGAATGTGCGCCTTGATATCGAATCCCCGCATCACCGAAATTTCACGGATGGGCCTGACCATCACCTCGTTGGCCACCCGGATAAACCCCAGGGCAGCCTCCTCCACCGTCATGGGCGGCAGCCCGGCACCGGCGCAGTACCTGTTGATTTCCTCTGTCAGGCCGGCCAGGGCCGTACAGGCCGCTTCCACGTCCAGCGGCTGATCTTCGGTGGGGCCGAAAATATGGGGAAAGTGCTTAGGTTGAATACGGCCGAGCACCAGATTGGCGTCCGTGACCGTCAGGTAGCCCTCTTTTCGGTAGCAGACCGGACCAGGGTGTGCCCCGGCAGATTCGGGACCCACCAGGAACATGCCGTTGTCAAAGAAGAGGCGGCTGCCCCCGCCGGCGGCCACGGTCCTGATGTGGAGTTGGGGGGCCTGGATGCGCACTCCGGCGGTTTCCGATTCAAAGACCAGCTCATATTCCCCCCCGAACCGGGAGACATCGGTGGATGTGCCGCCCATGTCGAAGCCGATGACGGGCTGTTTTTTTTCAGAATCAAAGGTGGTCATGGCATATCCCACCACTCCGCCGGCCGGTCCGGAGAGGATGGCGCGGCTGCCGGTGAACCCGTCAGCACCGGCCAGGCCGCCGTCGGACTGCATGAAAAGAAGGCCTGTATGGGTAAGCTTGTCCTTGAACCCGTGTTTAAAGCTGTCAAGGTAGGTGCGAATATGCGGGTTGAGGTAGGCGTCCACCATGGTGGTGTCTCCCCTGGCCACCAGCTTCACCCGCGGCATGACTTTGGAGGAGAGGGAGATCTGGGTGAATCCGATCTCCTGGGCCAGGCGGCCGATGGTTCGTTCATGATCCGGCCAGGCATAGGCGTGCATGAGCACGACGGCAAGAGTGCGGATGCCCCGATCATAGACAGCCTTAAGATCGGATTTTATGGCCGCTGTATCCAGGGGACGAATCACTGCCAGGCGGTCACCGGTGATCCCCTTCACGATTTTGCCTTCTACTGCCGAGGCGTCCTCATCCTCCCGCAAGATCCTCAGGCGCTCGTCCGCTTCAATGACCTCCCGGTACAGAATTTCGGGTTTTTTGATCTCCAGGTCAAAAATCCGGGGACGGTCCTGGTTTCCGATTTGAAGAATATCACCGAATCCCCGGGTCACCACCAGGGCGCTGGGCGCGCCTTTTCGTTCCAGCAGGGCGTTGGTGGCCACGGTGGTCCCCATGCGAATCCACTCAATCCGGTCGGATTCGAACAGTTCTTTGGGTACGGGCTTGCCGGTCACCTTTTCTATGATGCGCCGAATTCCTTCCCGGGGTGCGTCAGGATAGTTCCGGGGATCTTCGGATAAAAGCTTGATGACTCTGAACCCGGGTTCTCCGGGCACCTCGGCATAGATATCCGTGAAGGTGCCGCCGCGGTCGACGGAAAAACGAAATTTGGCGGGGTCGGACATGGATACTCCTTTTTTATTCTGCGCTTGGACAATCCTCTTCTCCCGTGATCAGGGGCTTGATATCTAAAATCGGTGTGCCGTCAATCATATCAATGTGTTTGACCCCAATGCGTTCTTGGTCTTTATCTGTCACCTCAACGACACTCATGCCGATGGCATTGGGACGGATGGGCGAACAAATGCTGAACACGCCTCTGGAAGAGGAGCGGTGGGGCGGGGTCTGGAACAGGTATCCTGAATTGAATGCCGGGCTTTTATGAAAATGGAAAAGCACCACAATCTTTTGTCCGATTTCAATATCACGCAAGCCAGGCACAAATTCAGGCTGAATTTCCAATACCCCTTTTTCCTGTGACACGGACCAGTGCCGGGGCAATTTTGTTGCATTGGTTCTCACAAAACCGATGGGCGTGAAGGAGATGGTTGTGTTGTTTGTCATTATAAACACCTTTTTGGGTTGAGAAAATGCCAATTTAACACAGTTAATTTATATCGTACACGTTCAATATGTTTGACAAGGTAAAATCGTTCCAAAATCCAAGTGTGGGTACTGCAACCAGTAACATCACCACAAACGCCAGGGGCTGGATAGGGTTCAATGATTGATCGGCAGGCGAAGTGACGCTATGTTAATGCCGATGCAAATGGTACCCGCATTGCGCCGGCATGGAATCCGTCTACCAACAATTACCTGTGATACCGTCTGTCGGAAGGACGCTTTTTCCTGGCGTCATTGGAAGCAGAGGGCGCCAAAGGCACGGGGATGGTGAAAGTCCGGGGCCGGCAGGTCCACCGGCGCCCAGGTCAGCCAGTGGGGGTGGGAGGTGTTGTCCGCACATTTGTAAAAGTTGGCCCGCCAGGCCTTGCCCGGTTCGGGGTGAGTTACGGCCGTGTACGAGGAAAGCAGGTCAAAGGGGATTTTCGCACTCAGAAACCAGAGTACTGGATCCTGGACCTCTGGGTTCACAATCTTGGGCAGGGAGGCGTCCCGAAGGATCCGGGCACAGTCTGATACCGGGATTTCAACGGGATCTTTCCTGGGCAGGGTCTGGAAGTGAAACAGGATGGTGCCCCCGCAGTTCATCTCAAGGTTGAAGTACCCCTGGTCCGGGTCCGGCCCCGGAGTAAAGAAGAATTCGACGCAGCTGTCCTGGTATACGCGATCCTGATCGGTCCGGGCCAGGGCCCGGATATACCGGTCCTGAACCCGGAACATCAGGTAAAGGGCCTGGTCGTCATAGGCCAGCTTGACCCGGGTGTCCGGGAAGTGGCGGGGACGTTCTCCCATATGGCAGGTCAGTTTCTGGCTGGAGACGGCATTCCATGGGGGTTTCTGCCATGATGAGGCATCCACCCGGAGTCGGTCCTGTCTGGCAACATAGTGCTGCATGGCGTTCCTTTGAAAGAGAAACAGAAATTTTTCATTTCATATATGCATATCCCGTCCACACTTAGGGTCCCGTCAGCCGTTGCCCGGCAACCTGTTTCATCCATGGTGCATGCGCTTATGTGGGCCTGGACAACAATGTTTGAATTCGAGCGGATGATCTGTCCCCGGTATGTCCATTCATGTTCATCTGCTTCATCAATGGCAGGGGCAAACTTCTCCGGGGCAAGATCGAATTTTTTGATCATGAAAAATCTGATCAGCTGGATGAATGATTCTATGCCTAGCGACCCCGGGCAGACCGGATCCTGATAAAAATGGGCGTGGAAGAACCACTCATCAGGGTCCACTTGTTTTTCACCTTGAATCAGCCCCTGGCCGTGCAAGCCTGCTTTGAAATCAAGAAAGGTAATTTTGTCTATCATTCGCAAGGCTTTTGCCGGCATCCCCGTATTGGGACCGATATTTTGATCTTCCGGGGTCAAGGGTGCATGATCTTCAAATATTGTTTCAGGCTGTTGGGTATTGTTTTCAAGGGGCAATAGCGCTCGGGGGTCCCTGATTCCCACCTGTTTGGATAACGCATCAGCCGTAAAAAATCCAAAATTGGTGGTGCCTGTGTAAACAGATTCTCCCTTGTTTTGCACATCCATATCAAAGTTTTGGATGATCATGCCGCCGGCCTTGGAAACGTCGGTCATTCTGACACGGATTTTTACCAATCCGGAGCTCCGGGTCAGATTTTTGATCCGTTTGGCTTTTCCCCCAAGGTTTCTGAAATGCAGACGTTCTTCACTGATCAGGGCTGCACCGCCATAGGCCGCAAGCCAGCCACAGGGTTGAAGGGCCACTTCAAGAAGAATGCAAAAAGGCATGGTATCGCTATGGTTCGCTGCGAAATACCATGCGTCTTTATCAATTTTGTAGGTGGTTTCTATCCACCCGCCGGGTGCGGTCTGCCAGGCCGGGTGGTCTGCTTTTGTCACCGCGTCCATAAAAAAGTAGGGTGGTCTTGGCAGCCTTGCAATTTCACGCGTTTTGTCAAAAATTTTATAGGGTTCTCCAAATGCCTCGGATGGATTGCCCTGGGCAAAAGCTAAAATTTTATCCCGGTCAAACAGGGGTCTGGATTTGAATTTATCAAGCAACCCTGGGTCCATGATGGCTTCAAATCCCATCATGCTTGCAATAACCGTTTTGTTTTCATCAAGGAATGTAAAATATCCTTTGATTTTATGCTGACCCTGGTGGTTGACTGTAAAGACTATCCGAACCTTCTGTCCGCTTTGTTTGGGAAAAGCGTCAAAAAGCCGCAAATCGGCAAAGCTTGCAGGCAGGCAGACTTGTCCGCAATTATGGAAGGTCCATAAAATAGCGGCCTGGAAGGCTGCATCCAAAACCATGGGGTCCATGGTCCATTGTTTTGCATGGGGTGTTTTATACCATTGGCTGATGTCAGGTGCTGTGGTTGTCATCACCTCAATTGCCTTGGACGACACCCCGCAAATTTCGGTAATGCATTGGAGGGCGCCTTCAT
Organism: Desulfobacter postgatei 2ac9; assembly: GCF_000233695.2. Classification (NCBI taxonomy): domain Bacteria; kingdom Pseudomonadati; phylum Thermodesulfobacteriota; class Desulfobacteria; order Desulfobacterales; family Desulfobacteraceae; genus Desulfobacter; species Desulfobacter postgatei. The sequence goes on from NZ_CM001488.1 coordinate 3,233,674, forward strand.
GGAAAAGAATGGTTTCATAGGCCTGCTCCATAGTGATGTTCCAGGGGGTAAGATCCATGTCTGCTGATTTTGATAAAACCGGTGGTTGGGGCAGCTTCTCTGCCAATAACACCTGGGCCCCGGCATGCTGGATTGTTAATCCGTTTTTACCCAAAGAGGTAATACGAGCGGGTGTAAAGAGCTGATGATCAATGGAGACACATTTTCCAATCTCCACCTGGACCTCTGTTTTGTCATTGGCGGGCACAATCCCTTTGAGCAGACGCACCTTTTCCATTCCGGCACATTGCAGACCTGGATTGTTTCTCTCGGCTCCGCAGGCCAGCAGATCCACCATTAAGGCCAGGGGAACAACCGGTGCATTATCAATTTTATGGTCTTCAATGATACAACTGTCCCGGCTGCTGAAGGTCTGGGACAGAACCTTATTCATTGCGCAAGATCGTTCCGGCACGTCCGAAGATATCGTGCCCCCGACAACGACCTCAACGCAGGACCTGTCGGCATTGCCCATTTCCGCGACCATCTGTTGTGCGCCGGCCTGGATGGGGATCAGTTCAATCTGACGTTTTTCAAATTCCCGTTTCAGGCTCTCCGTGACCATGCCGCCGTCCCAGGGTCCCCAATTGATGGCCAAAGCCCTGCAATGGGGATGGGTGATCTGTTTGGCCTGGGCGATTTTATTGAGCACTTCGTTGGCCATGGCGTAGTCGCATTGGCCGGTATTGCCGAATCTTGCCGCAACCGATGAGAACATCACCAGGTACTTGAGTTTATCTTGATCCACTGATGAAAGAAGCGCAAAAAGCCCGTTGATTTTGGTGCCAAACACATTTTTAAATTGGTCGGGTGTTTTTTCACAGATCAATTTATCCTCAAGGACACCAGCCCCATGAATCAGTGCGGTCACCGGACCCAACTGCTCGGTCACCTTCTCCATGGCCGCGTTGACAAGGGCTTGATCCCGGATGTCCACACAGTAGTAGGCAACCTCATTGCCCCATTTTTGTATACGTTCCAGATTGGCTTTAATGTCGCGGTTTGAGGCAAAATGGCGATATTCCGCCTCCACCCGGGCAGGTGTTGGCTTTTCTTTTTCAAAGGCATTGGCAAAAATGGCTTTTTTCATTTGCGCGGGTGTATCCATGCCTTTAAGCCATGCCGGTTCGTCAAAGGGCGGTTCAGATCTGCCGAAAAGGGCTATTTTCGATTGACACTGCCCGGCAAGGGCAATGGCACACGCTGCGGTAACGCCCCTGGCACCGCCGGAAATTACAACAACATCGGATTTGTCCAGGCAAATTTCCAAAGGTTCCCTGACAGGTTTTGAGACAAGTTCTGGAATGTAACATTGCTCGCCGTCAAGCCCCATTTCCACGGCCCCCCGGGTCAGCATCAGCCCTGCGGCGGCTTCGGCGTTTTCTTTTATGGCTTTTTTATCAAATGGCAGGTCAAGGGCCCGGCAAAGGACCGATTTCCATTCAAGGGCGGCTGTTTTGGCAAGGCCTGCCATGCCACCGTAAACAGGGCTGATTTGTGTTTTAAAATTTTTAAACCCAAAGCCGCCGCCAAGAAAGCTGATACAGGTCATGAAGCTGCCGCCTGCCTTGGCGCTTGCTGTCAGGTGGGGGCCGTTTTTTGAGGCCAGGCTGAAAGCCGTCAAAAGAAACTGACTTGCCACAGCATCGTCGCCGGGTTGGCAAAAGGTGTCCGGTATAAGGACAAGCCCTGCCGCATCGGGCAGATCCGGAATGTTCTGCGGGGTGGCATCAATAATCCGTGCGGCTATATTAAGTTTTTTAAACGCCTTTTCAAATGCCGTGGCAATGCCTGCATTATCCCTTGTCAGGTAAATGGTTTTACCGGCAGGTATGTGAATTCTTGACCCATTATAGAAGCGGACCTGATGGGTGGGGAGGGCTGTAAGTACGACTTCTTGTCTGCCAAGCGCCTTTATTTTTGTTTTTTCAGCCTTTCCCGCCTGGCTTGGGTCACTTATGGGGTCATGCGAAGTTTTTTTTTAGCGGTTTCTTTGGAAACCGTTGTTTGTTCAGGTGTTAAGTAATTTATGATGTCGGCTATGGTTTTTAAGCTGCCCATATCATCCGGCGACAATGCCCTGGCGTCGGGCTTCTCCTGTTCGAGTCGCGACAAAATCTCAACCCGTTTTATGGAGTCAATGCCAAGATCAGATTCAAGATTCATTTCGGGTTCGAGCATCTCTTTGGGGAACCCTGTTAATTCACTGATGATGTTGACCAGAATGCCAAGGGTATCTTGGGCCGGCTGGTTGTTTTTCGACTTGTTTTGCCCATTGCGCGTGGGCGCGGTTGGTTGTTCGGGCACAGTGGTCTTTCCCTGATCTGTTTCAACAGCCGTACAGATATCTCCAAGGGTTTTGACTGAACCCAGGCGTTGGGCGGATAGATCCTCTTTGTCGGGAAATGCTTTTTCAAGTTCCGAAATGATCTCAACTTTTTTAATGGAGTCAACGCCGAGGTCCGATTCAATATCCATTTCTGGTTCCAGCATCTCTACCGGGAACCCTGTTAAACGGCTGACAATTTCAAACAGGAGGTTTTTAACCTCCGGAGCAGGGGCAGCCGCCGTCGGCGCAGGGGTCACCGGTGCTGCTGATGGCTGGGGGGGGCGGACCTGAGAAGCGTCGGGTTTTGATGTTGTTTTCTGAATTGATGGTAATGCAGCCGGCTCAGAGATCTGGGGCTGCCGGTATGGCAGGGCCTGTGCCGGGGCTGGGGCCGGCGGTTGAATTGCAGGGGCTGCCGGGGTGAACACCTGTCCACGGGTTTGTGACATCAGTGCGGCTAAGGCCTTGCCGGCCTGGGCCTGGGTCTCCAAAAACTTTTCATGGGCACGGGCGGTCTGGGCCTGGAGCTGCTGCATGGCATTGAGCCCCTGGACAAGGATATCCGGGTTCGCCGGAATCTGGTTTGCAGTCACATGTTGGATTGAATTTGACGTTGTTTGGGGGTGGGTCTCGTTAAATTCAGGGTGTGGAAAAGATGTCATGGTATTTCCTTGTGTGGTGGATCTCCGTTGGGTTAAAACCGTTGTATTAACAGATGAATCCAGTCCAATGTTTTCGTTTTTGTAATCTTGCGCTGCCCGGGCTTGTAATGGCGTGCTATGGGCATGAACAGGTGCCTGTTCAGTCTGAATACCTTTCGTCGAAGGTATTTCAGGTAACGGGGGCTTTGCATTGGCTCCGTTGAGCATAATAATAAGTTTTTTAGACTCAGGCGGTGCCGCATCTTCCTCCCAGGCGGAAAGATCCACAGGGTGACCTAAGGCGGCAAGGGTGCATAATCCCGTCCCCAGGTCCTGGATGCCCGAATTTCTTCCGGCTGATTTTCCAGCTGATTTATCTAAGGCAATGGTCTGTACATCCCGGTCTTTTAAAATGGATTGAATCAAGCCGCACAAAACAGACTTGGGCCCAATCTCCACAAAGGTGTCAACGCCTCGCTCATACATCTGTTTGATGTCACCAATAAAATCCACCGGGTGCATCAACTGCCGGCCTAAAAGATCCTGGGCCTGGGCTGAGTCTTCAGGATAGGGCGAGCCGGTTGTATTGGATAATACGTTAATTTGTGTCGGCGTGATGGTTGCTTTCCGTGTCAACTTATTGAACGGTGCTGCGGCATCTGACACCAGGTGGCTGTGAAACGCTGCGGCCACAGGCAGTTTGACGGCCCGCATGTTGCGGCTTTTGCAAATTTTTTCAGCTTTGAGGATCTGTTGGGTCTCTCCGGATAACACGCCCTGAACCGGGCTGTTCTTATTGGCCAGGACAAGATCGAGTTTTTCTTCTTGAATGAGGGCTTTGATCTTTTCAATAGGGGCCTGGATTGCGAGCATGCTGCCTGGATCGCCGGCTCTTTGACCGGCCTTGGCCATGAAGTTGCCCCGGGCAGCCGAAAGTTCAAGACACGTTTTCTCATCAATCCAGCCGGCGGCATATAATGCGCACAATTCTCCGTAACTGTGGCCGCAGGTCATCTGGGGGATTACCTTGAACCGGGAGAGAATTTTCAGCATGGATAAAGAGACCGCACCAATGGCCGGCTGGGCGATGCGGGTCTGACGCAGGGCTGCCTCGGCGGATTTTTTATCCATGGCATATTCCGGCGGCGGATAGATATAGGCGGAGAGCACGCTGTCATCTTCCGCATCCGTATTCGTGACACAGGACTGGGCCATCTCAAGTATTTGAAGGCTTTCGGGAAAAACAGAGATAATCTGACCGGCCATTCCGGTGTATTGGCTTCCCTGGCCCGGGAAGACAAATCCCAGCTTCCCTGATGCTTTCCCCTGCCCGAAGAATATAGGCGGTTTGGCAGGTTGTTCGCCATTGACCGTACCTTTTGCCTGGGTCATCCGTTCAAAAAGATCATCCTGGTCAGAGAGCAAAATTAAGAGCCTCACATCATGTTTTGATGAAAAGGCTTTTCTGGATTGCGCTGCCTGCCAGGCAATGGCCTGGTTAAAAGCGGATTTGTCCCTACTATCATATGTTTGTATGGTTTCAGAAATGCTGTTGAGCTTTTTAATAATTTCTTTTTTGCTCTTTCCGGAAAGCGCCAGGATCTGGACCGTGCCGTCCCAGGAGATATTGGCCTTTTCAGGCGTATACTCTTCAAGCACGGCATGGAAGTTTGATCCGCCGAATCCAAAGGCGGAAACGCCGGAACACCTCAAGGAATTCATTGCGCCGCCGCCGATCCATGGCCTGGCGGTCTGGTTGAGATAGAAGGGGGAGTTCAGTATATCCAGATCCGGGTCAGGGGTTTGGGCTTTCAGTGTGGGAGGCAGAATCTTGTGGTGCAGGGCCAGGGCTGCCTTGATCATGCCTGCGGCACCGGCTGCGGCCTTGGTGTGGCCGATCATGGATTTCACCGATCCTATGGCCGTGGATCCGGCTGCTTTGTCTTTGAAAAATTTTTTCAGTGCAGTAAATTCAACCTTATCACCCACCCTTGTGCCTGTACCGTGGGCTTCAATCAGACCCACGGATTCGGGTAAAATACCTGCATTGCCATAGGCGTTTTCCAGGGCCTTGATCTGTCCTTTGGCCTCCGGGGCGTATATGGCCGAGGTGCGCCCGTCACTGGCCGTACCCATGCCTTTGATGACCGCATAAATCCGGTCCTGATCACGTTGGGCGTCCGTCAGCCGCTTGAGCACCAGCAGGCCGATACCTTCACCCAGTACCGTGCCGTCGGCGTTTACTGAAAAGGGCCTGGCGTCACTGGTGCGAGACAATACCCCGGTTTTGGAAAAGCACATGTGCATGAAAATGTCGTTGAGGGTATCCACACCGCCGGTGATGGACATATCGCACCGTCCGGTTTCAAGTTCCATCATCGCCGTATGAATGGCGGAAAAGGAGCTTGCACATGCTGCATCACACACCGTGTTGGTACCTGACAGGTCCATACGGTTGGCGATTCTTCCCGCCACCACATTGCCTAGAAGGCCTGGAAATGAATTTTCCTGCCAGCTGACATAGGAATCGCTGATCAGTTTTAATACGCGTTCCTTTTTATCCGGGGCGATGCCGGCTGCATCCAAGGCGTTTTTCCAGAATGGATGTCCCAGTCTTGCGCCAAGGGGAATCACCAGTTCCTGGGTGCCGGTTACCCCGAGGATTACATTTACCCGTTTTTCTTTCAGATGGGCATGGCCCACAGGGTAGCCTGCATCGGCAAGTGCCATGCGAACCACTTCCAGACCCAGAAGCTGGGAGGTGTCCGTGGCTTCGATGTTTTTGGGGGGAATGCCGTAGGTTAAAGGATCAAAGGCAATGTCCGGTAAAAACCCCCCCCTGCTGCAATAGGTGTGGTCAGGGCAGTCCGGGTCTTCATTGAAATAATCTTTCAGACGCCAGTGTGAGTCCTGGGGAACTTGTGTGATGGCATCAATGCCGTTGAACACCAACCTCCAGAATTCTTTCAGGTTTCTGGATTCAGGAAAAATACAGCCCATGCCGATGATGGCAATGGGCGTTTTGGGTGTGCAAGGCGTCTGTGTTTCTGTTGCGGCTTTGGGTGTCATATATGAAAAGTAATTATGGTTGCTGGTTTAAAATATATTTTATGGAACCTATATATATGGCAAAGAGGCTCGGAGCATCCCCCAGCAAGGATATTGACAAAAGTTTTACATAGGTTATGAGGAAATCAGCTTTAATATTTCATCGAAGGGCATGGGAGAAAAAAGTCCTGCACCGGGGGGCAGTTCAATGCCCTGGGCCCTTGCAAATGCGGCCCTGGTGACAACACAGGCCCCGGTGAGCAGATTCATGGCGATCTCTGCTGCAAACCGGTTGGTATGGGGTTCAAGGAAGCTGCTTTTGGCCCATTGGTTGAATGCACCCATGGCAGGGCCGCACCAGATCTGGTAGTCCATCTTACGCTGGGGATTACCCTGGATTGCCCACCTGGAAGACTGACCAAGATAGGATCTGAAAACCAGGGCCATTTTGTGAGCCGGATCCCGCTCTGCTCGATCCACCTCCTGCTGTTGTCCCCGTGACAGGAAAAAATCCCGGGTGGACTGCCATGCTGCATCAAACGAAGTTAATAGGAATTTATCCTCAATCTCCTTTTGGGCAGCCGGGGGAAGGTCAGCAAAACAGGCATAGTTTTTGTAAAATTGATACAGTTTTTCCGCCCGTACAGGAAACAACGTCCCGCGTTTAAGCACCTGAACCCGTGCGCCGATTTCAAACATGTCTGCGGAAGGAGCCATGGCAACGTCCGCCTGTTCTGCCTGGCTGAGCAGTTTTTTAACCTCTTCACAGATACCGGCCTCCACACATGCCTGGTTAATGGAGCCGGTAAGGATATATGCGGCACCCATGCTGAAAGCGGCAGAGGCGGATTCCGGCGTGGCAATGCCGCCGCCAAGCCCGACACATAGCGGGCTTTGAAAATTATATGTTGCCATGGCTTCGTTCTTTAGGGCAATGAAGGTTGGTAAAAGCGTCAGGGCAGGGCGGTTATCCGTGTGTCCGCCCGAATCAGCCTCGGCAGTGAGGTCCTGGGCCATGGGGATGTGAGCGGCAAGCATTGCTTCATCTGAAGTGATCATTTGCCGGTCAACCAACTGCTCAAGCAGCTTTTCCGGTGGTGGTGCGAAAAACTGCCGGGCCACTTCAATGCGTGACACTTTTGCAATAACGCGGTTTGGGGTGACAATGTCACCTTGATTGTTTCGATGGATGCCTTTGACACGATAATATACTAAAGGCAGGGTGATACGCAGGAAGGCTGCTGCAGATATCAGAGTGACCCCATGGTCAAGATAGCGTTTTACCGTTGCCATTTCATGGTCCGGGTCTGCCAGACTGTGGATCAGATTGAATCCAAAGGGTTTGTCCCCAAGACCGGTCTTGAGTTCAAGAATGGCGGTTTCTATTTGTTCAAGGCTTAATCCGCCGGCACCAAAAAAGCCGAGCATCCCGTTTTCGCCCATGGTCTTCACAAGTGCTGTGGACGCGATGCCGTTGGCCATGGCACCGGCCACATAGGCATATTTTAAACCATGACGCCGCTTAAATTCCGAATCCCCAAGGTTTTCCGGGCGTATGGCCGGCACATAGATCTGCTCTGACAGCGAGGCCATATTACTTTGTGATGGCCGGCTGATATGTATCCCGTCAAAATTTTTTATAAGCAGCTGCGGCCGGCTGATATTATGAATAGCCCTAACTAAATCAAGTTGCGATGTCATAGTGGTGTATTGTCCCTGGCGGATACTGTGCAAGGTGTTATCGTATATACTGACGCTACTCCCCAACGTTACGACGTCCGCAGCGCCGGGGTACAATTTTCATGGTTGGAGTCTAATAGCATACCCGATGCCTGTAATCAAGATAGCTTATTGATGATAGGGAATGTTTATCATTCTCACGGCGAACAAAAACACCAGGAAATAGACGGTATAAGAGATGAGTTTGTGAACTGATGAAGCCGTTATCTCTAAAACCGTCTGGGTTTAGTTGAATTTTCCCTTGGCGCGAAAATTGACTTTTCCCCAGTTATGATTAAATCCGGAAAACCATGGCTTTCAACTGTGCTGCCAATTTCATGAATTCGCGACTGTTCTGAATACGGGGACGCTCCAGGGGAATGGGAACCAGGTGAGTAGGATTTATAATTGTTTTTCCTGTTATCCTGCCCATTACCATGGTTCGGTCCGCAAGTGTCACCGCTTCGCGTACATCATGGGTAACAAATACAATGGTCTGTTTCAATTGTTCCCACAGGGATAAAAGCAGATTCTGCATTTGCTCGCGGGTCTGGGCGTCCAGGGCAGCAAAGGGTTCATCCATGAGCAGCACCTCGGGGCTGAGTACCAGAACCCGGGCCAGGGCCACCCGCTGCTTCATTCCCCCTGAAATCTCCCGTGGCAGGTAATTTTTAAATTCGGTCAGGCCCACAAGATCTAAAAACCGGTTTACCCGGCCCTGTTTTTCAGCTGCAGACAAGGCTTTTCTTTTCAGGCCGAACCCGATATTTTCAGCCACGGTGAGCCAGGAAAAAAGAGCGTCCTCCTGAAAGACCACACAACGATCCGGCCCAGGGGCGGTTATGTTTTTTCCCTTAAACAAAATCCGGCCGGATGTCGGTGGAACAAATCCGGCCAGCAATTTGATCAGGGTGGATTTACCGCAACCGCTCTGTCCTATAATGCAGATAAACTCCCCAGGACCAGCTTGAAAGCTTAAACCCGATAGCACCGGGGTCTGTTCACTGTTGACCGAGAATGCTTTCGAAAGCTCCTGGACATCCAGGATGGGGCCTGAAGCGAACTGGTTTGACAGGATATTCATATCTGGCGCGCCGCACTGTGAAAACAGAATTTTAATGCGTTTTTCAGCAGCCAGTCACTGGTCTGCCCCATGAGGGCAATGAGGATAATCCCCACCACGATCATATCAATGCGCCCCAACATCCGGGCATCCATGATCACGGCCCCCAGCCCCGCAGAGACACCGGACAGCTCTCCGAGTACAAGGTATGCCCAGGAAATCCCCAGGCCCAGCCGCAGGCCCGTGACAATGGCTGGCATGGCAGCCGGCAGAAGAATGGCAAATGTGCCCCGGAGGCGGTTCACCCCCATCATGGCCCCGGCCTGGAGAAGCAACGGGTTGACCTGGGCGGCCCCGGAGGCGGCATTCAGATAAATGGGAAAAAACGCGGCCAAAGCCACCAGAAACACCGTGGTTTTCAGACCAATACCAAACCAGACCATTGCCAGTGGGAGCCAGGTGATGCCGGGCACAGCTCTCAACCCGTTCACCGGTGTGTTCAGCAACCGTGCCGCGGCAGGAACCCGGCCGGACCAGACACCCAGAGTCAGTCCAAATACCGTGGCCAGACAGAATCCTAGTCCTACCCGCCCCAGACTGGCCAGTGCATCCCTTGCAAAACGGCCGGCGTAGGGCCCATGCCCGTCCGTCCCGAAGATATAGATCCCGGCAGTATCCAAAATTTCTCCGGGCGATGGCAGCAGATAAGGCGGCAGCCAGTCCAGTTTTGATGCAAGTCCCCATACACACAAGGCTGTGGCCGGTAAAATCCAGGGAAGGATACGATATAACTTAATCTTTAATCTCCGCCCGGATTTGGTTCACAAAACTCAAATCAAACAACCGGCTGTAATCCGGCTGGCGCTGGATCAGGCCAAGGGCTTGCATGCGCCCCCCCAGGGCCCGGGCCTTTTCAACGAAATCGGGATCCATGTCCCAGGCCAATTCCATGTTGTCGGCCGCTCCCTCCAGTATTTTCATAGGGGTGCCGAACTCCGATGCTTTTGCCAGCCATAATTGCCTGTGCTGCTTGAGAAACCGGGTGGCCCGGGCATGGGCCCTGACCATCTCAAGAACCAGGCCATGATTTTTTTCAATTGAATTACGGGTAACCAGCATCCCGGCATTGATGGTACCGATGGATTCCCCGTAATAGGGATAGGAAAGAATTCTGCCATACCCCTTGATTACGGCGATGGTGGGAAAGGGTTCGCCCGAGACAAAGGCGTCAATACCGCCGCGTGCCAGGGCCAGGCCCATATCAAAAAAATCCACACGGGTCAGGGCCACCTCCCGGTCCGGAGAGAGACCGGAACGGATAAGGGTTTCCCTCAGAAGAATCTCATGCATGGTACCCGGCACATATCCGATCTTTTTACCTTTTAAGTCGGCGGGAGACTGGACAGGACTGTCTGCGGCGACCACGAAAGCCGAGCACTTGTTACAAAGCGCGGCCACCACGACCACGGGCTGACCCAGGGCTGCAGAATGAATGGCATGGGCGATGGTGGTACCGCAGATATCCAGGTTGCCTGCCATCAGCGCAGTTTTCTGATCAGCCGGATTGGTAAAGGAAAACACCTTAACATTTTGTCCCGTCCCGGTGAACCGGTCATAAAAAAACGGCTGGATGGTCTGGGCCGTCTTCCAGGTGCCTGCGTTAAACGCAAACCCAGGATCCGGGCAGCAGACCACCAGGAAAAAAATAAAAGCAGACACAAACACCTTTAATATTGCCATGCCTGTATATCCTTAAAAACAATTTGAGGGCAATCCCGGGTCCCAGCCGGTTTCCCAATGTAGCCTCCGGCATTCATTGATGTCCCTGGCCCGCCCTTTTCCCGTATCGGCCTGATCGTCCCTGGGGCTGGAGCCTTTTTCCGGAAAAAAGAGGTTTGCGCCCGCAGTCATCGAAGCCGTATGGGGTTCATGGGTACAATGGGCCTTTGGCACCCGTCCCATGACCAGGCGACTGACTGCCACCAGGCGGGCCATTTCAAATTCCGTGATCATCCCGTATTTTTCCATGGGGCTGCCCGGGAAATTCACCCGGCGCATGACACCGGAATAAGTGGCGTGGTACTCCCGGGCCAGAAACATTAATTCCACCAGTTCTTCAGGCGTATGTTCCGGTCCCACCGGTTCCACGCAGTTCATCCATTTGAGGCCCACATCGTTAAAAACCTGGATGGTCCGGATCCGTTTTTCTTTTTTCAACGGGGTATCCCTGCCCTCCCCCAGCCGGACAGCGTGGTAGGCGCCGACAAATCCCGCCTCCAAAAGCTGTTCGCCTTCGGCATGGGTGATATCCCGCGTATTGGCCACCAGGGGAAGGGTCAGCTCTTGTTTGAGCCGCGAGCCCAATTCCAGCAACCGTTTAAAGGGATAGGTCCCCGTGGTCATAAGATTTAACCCATCTGCCCCTGCGGCCTGGGCCTCCATGGACCAGGCCAGGATCTGTTGGTAGTCAAATTCAATCTTTTCTGTAAAAATGCCGGCTTCTTTGGTAAGGGAGCAAAAGCGACAGTTCAAAGGACAGGGTTCCAGGTTCACTCCGATGTGCAGATGATTCTCCCCTTTCAATCCGAAAGTTTGCCGGGAGAAGCGGTCCGCTGTCTCCATCAGTGCATAGGTTTCTTTGCTGTGCAGATCCATCCGGATCAAGGTTTCTGCTTCTTCCCGGCTGATGCCGTCATCAAGGGATTTATCAAGAATGTACGCTATTTTTGGTTTTATATGCCAGCCCATTAGACTCCTTAACGCTCGCCCGTTTGAAAGCCGTAAAATTTCCAGATTTTTGTTCAGACACTAACTTCAATTATTTACGATCAGGATATTTCAATATATTTTGTGCCGGGCGTATTGCAAATCGGACATTTTTCCGGGGCACAGTCCTCAATGGTATGGCCGCAGACAGGACAAATGAGAATGCTTGCTTCCGGCAGATCGCCGCCGCCTTTTACTGCGTCCAATGCCTTGGCATAGAGGCCGTGATGGACTTCTTCCACAGGCATGGCAAATTTAAAGGTGGTGACAGCTTTTTTGTTTCCTTCTTTTTCGGCTTCGGAAATAAATTCGGGATACATCTCCGTGAATTCATGGGCTTCACCGGCAATGGCGTCCTGAAGATTTTCCAAAGTTGAATTAATCCCTCCCATTGCCCGCAGATGGGCATGGGCATGGATGGTTTCGGCTTCAGCGGCCGCCCGAAACAATTTGGCCACCTGGGGAAATCCATCTTTATCCGCTTTGGCGGCATAAGCGAGATATTTACGATTAGCTTGACTTTCTCCTGCAAATGCTGCTGCTAAATTTTCCATGGTTCCCATATGTCTAATCTCCTTTGTTTTAAAGTTTTAAATAATTATAGTGGATCACACAATTTTCTTCCAACTTCAAAAAATATAGCAGACCCCGAGGTTTTTCAAGGTCGGGCAAAAAATATCACTCAGCCTTCTGGTATACTGCGGCTATTCCACCAAAGATCGATGTCGCATCAGGAAATCGCTGTTCTTGTTGCTGTCCGTCAAGAAACGGTTGCACGCCCCCATGCGAATACGTCTATTCAACCGTTTTGGGGGGTGAGTTTTGCGGTATTGCCAAATTTCAAAAGACCCAAAACGCGACATGAACCAAGCGGTAAAGTGAGGTAACTGCCACCATCTCACTGCAACCAATAAATCCAAGAACGATGATGGTAAAAATTATCCATATGCGATGACGTGAAAAAACTTTACGAAAATCGAATAATGAATTATATAGAATTATTCGAGCATACAATCTCTCTTTTTTTGAAAGGTTTTTTACTTTTTCACAACTAAATTAAGACTGTATGATTTTTTAAAATTTCAATTAAATTTCAGTCGAGACTTCTCGACTGTTGTCTATTTAAGACCCATTCTTGAGTCAGTTTGTAATTGACCAGGCGGAGCTATGCGTTTTTGTTACTATCTGGTAGAGGAGCCGGTCACCCGGCTCCCCCCCATTTGGAACCCATCGTGCCCTATTTAGGCAATGGGCTCGAGATATAATCATTCACCTGTCTGTCTGGTTTAGAAAAGGGTATGATAAATCCTAACTTTCGGCGGAGGATACGCTTCAAGAAACAACTTGAATTTCTCCCAGTTAAAGGATTTACGCTGACTTCGCCTATTTAACCATTTAAACATTATCAGAACAGCATGATTTCGAAATTGGCTCAAGCATTTGCCATTGTTGGACACCCCATAATATCGGATGTGTCCCCTCATCTTGCTGCAGAATCTTCGCCATATTTCCTTGAGATCAAAACGGTCTTTTACGCTACGAGCCCATGCCCCGATTTTCTTGAGTTTACTTCTAAAGCGTTTTCCGCAAGTTTTCAGTTTCGGAACGATGAACCCCTTTCGAGCCTTACCAAGATAAAAGGTAAAACCCAAAAAATCGAAGGTACCCTGCTTTTTACCACTTCTCATTTCCTGCTTTGAGAACGATACCAACTTTGTTTTGAGTTCGTTCAGCTTCAGTCCAAATCTTTCGAGGCGTTTACCAAGGGCTTGTGTTATCCGATTTGCATCATATTCAAACTGGCAGCAGATCACCACGTCATCACAATAGCGGAACAATTCCACCCTTCCGTCACAATGCTGTTTCACGACGTTCAGAAACCATACGTCAATTACATAATGGGCGAAGATATTCGCCAAAACGGGACTACAGGGGCTACCTTGTGGTACCCCCTCATCACTGACTGTCAGCTCTCTTTGAGTTAAGACTCCAGCTTTGAACATTCGGATGAGATACCGAATAAAACGCTCATCTTTGATCTTCAGCCTAAGTATAGTTTCCAACTTTTTATGGTTAATAGATCCAAAATAATTGGCGAGGTCAACGTCTATAACCGTCTGGAGTTCGTTATGGTAGAGGTGCTGATTCAAGGCCTTGATTGCATCGTGACATCCCCTGCCTGGTCTGAATCCATAGGAACATTCATAGAACAGAGGTTCATATATGCTTTCCAGAACCTTCTGAGTCATCATCTGTACCATTTTATCCTCGAGATTACCGATGCCCAATGGCCGCGTAGCACCAGGCTTTCCCTCCTTGGGGATCAACACCTGACGCACGGGGCCGGGCCGATAAGCCATCTTTTTCATGCGCTCAAGTAGATCTTCGAGATTTCTATCCAGTTCGGCTCCATATGCATCCTTATCTATGCCATCAATTCCAACGGCCTTCCTTCCATCAAGCTCGCTGAAACAACCCCTTAGAGATTCTTTGTTGAATAGGTGCATCAAATTATCAAACACCTTCTCGTCATCCCTTGAGGACAGCCAGGCTATTCTATTCAATTTTGTTTCCGTCAACATCTGAAACTCTGTTGGTTTCATAACGTGTCCTCTCATAGATCGATTTTACCCAGTGTCCTTCCCTCCCCAGGCGTTACCCCGGTTCAACGGTACTATGACTCATCTGACTTCCTGCCATCCATCTTGACCTCCTCGCCTTTACACTTGTCAGTCAATACTTTCCTCCTTGAAAGAGACGTCAGGATCTCCCACGTTCACCTATCTGCTTTGATTACATGCCATGCTCTCAGACCCCGGGAATGCTCCGTGTATCTTCCCATAAACGACACATGGAATATTGCCTTCTGAATCATCGAAATCATCGGCCATTCCAACATACTTTTTTCGGGGCTCAATCACTTCAGCAAATGCTTACGGCCTGCAATCTCTCTGTCTACGCTTAGCCTGTGCCGTTACCGACACAAGCCCAAGACTCGATACGGAATGCGCTGGGTCTACGCTTTTCCGGTGGAACTTTCATCCACGAGTAGTATAGGCGCCTCGTGGCGCACCGATGATCAAGTTTTTGTTAATTTGCCCAACTTCGGCGTTGGAAAAAAATTTTAATCCTCAAAATATGTTGTATATTCCTCCGGTTAAAAATTGTTTCCGCCTTGAATTTGAACAAATCCCCTAAAAACTTGATGATCGAGTAACAGTTTGTTCCCTTGATTCAAAATCAAAAACTATTTTTGCCGTAGCGGCTCGTTCCCATACCTTTTTTTTGCTTGCTGCATTTAATGAATCGCTGTACGCTTTATTCATGGCTCGATCTGGTATTTGTGGTTGAAAATAAGTAAGTTTTCGTATCAGATCGAGCTTAAAATATCTCGTACTATTTCAATTTAAATTTTTTTTATCATTCTCCCCTATAAATGAGCGAAGTTAGGACCAAGCCCTGAATTCTATATATTAGACATTATACCGATTTTTCATAACTCATTGATTTTAATTGGGAATTTACTTTCAATAAACTTATAAAATTAAACACTTAGTCTAAATTGGTATAATGTCTCCTCTTGATCACAACTTGAACTGTCCGCAGGTTTCAGGTTGATAATGAATCTCTATGAATTCCATTTTTTTCAACCCGGAGGGGGCAATCCATTCTATGGATTCCCCCACTTTATGCCCAAGGATTGCAATACCTATTGGAGCCAGAATCGAAATCTTGTTGCCTCTGATATCTGCATCCTCTGGAAAAACCAGAGTATAGGTTTTTTTCTCCTTGGTGACCTCATTTTCAACAGTGAAGGTCGAATTCATTGTAATAATATTATTCGGAATGAATTCAGGTGGCACAACAATACAATTTGATATCTTTTTTTGCAGGGACTCTAAATTTTTTTCATCAAAACTGCTACAGCCCCAGCACATATCCAAAAGGCTTTCCAAACGCTCTAAATCAAACTCCGTTACCAATATTTCCTTTTCCATTTCACTTTCCTTGCATTACACGCTATTTCTTTATCCAAAGGCTTCAGTAACTTCAAATTTTTTAGTTTTATTTTCTGCCTTTCCCGGGCGGAATCTTCGAACCACAAAAATTGCATTTAACGTATTTAAACCTGTTGCTGAAGGCCACAATTTGAACAGTTAAACATTCTGGGCACACCCGTTTAAGGGGCACACTGGTCCCTATGCTTCCAGTCAGGAAAAATGAACTCATTTATACGCCCTCCTGATTGAACAATTCCGGTTTTTCTCCAGGCAAAAACATCACCCCAGTTCTTTTGAGCTGTTTAACATCATTCAAGGATGCCGCAATATCCTTGAAGACATATTCCAAGGCATATTCTTCGCAAAACAAGACAGATTCCTTTTTATTTTTATAATAAAAACAGTGATGAATATTCATACAATGGATGCAAAGATCCATTTGCTCATTTTTTAAAATCATATTGCTTCCTTAATGATGTTTTTTTATTCTTTGGAATTTTATATGGTTCAAACAGTCATTAGATTAGGTGTTTTCCAGGGACTGATTGCGATCCTCTTCTTTTTAAACTCAGAGAAGATTTCCCGTCCGACTCAATGAGCCGGTTGCAATTGGGACAGGTCATTCTCAGTGTTTCAACGTTCCCCTTGAACAGCCGTTTTTGACAATACGGACAAAAATACCAGGTTGATAGATTCTCGGCTGATTTCACATCATTTAGAAACATCTTAGTCATGGTCTCCATATTAATAATAATTATCCGCCTAACGCGGTCCTTTGCCCTAAAACGCTAAGTGCGTACCAATCAAACCGTTACAGCAACCTTTTGGATCTGTTCATATGTAACGTCCAACACATCATGGAAAATCGACGGTATCGGCGAAGACAATAATGCCGATACTTCGTGGTTCGCCTCATTGATAAACACGTGAACAAGGTTATTGTTGAGCTCTTTGTTCTCCATAATTACCGGAACCTTTTTGTATTAACGGCCATGGGCCGACCAGGCCCATCAGCACCAAGACTCAACCCACAACGAAACATAAAAGTAATTCAATAAGTTACTTTGACTTTCATATAAAAAACGATGTCGATTGTTCTGGTTATGGTAAAAGCAAAGAGTGTACCAAGATCTGAATTCTATTTAACACATTGAAAGCATAAGATTTCATGATTAATACGAATATTAAAGACTGTTGCATCGATGTCGCAGAACGCAACACCGATGCACATTGCACCCAAAGGTGTATAGTTGACTTTAGATGAGTGGGCTTTCCTTCATTACCGGGGGATTGACCTGATACTCGATGATCAAGTTTTTGTTAATTTGCCCAACTTCGGCGTTGGAAACAATTTTTAATCCTCAAAATATGTTGTATATTCATCCGGTTAAAAATTGTTTCCGCCTTGAATTTGAACAAATTCCCTAAAAACTTGATGATCGAGTGATAATTTTATTAATCCCCAACGTTGGTCCGAACCAACGTTGGGATAACCATTAAATTTTGAATGTAAGCGGTGTATGAACCACACCTTTTTAAGCCTATCGGGGTGTTGTATAGTTTTCCAGCAAGTTTTTATCCACGTTTTGTGGCATCAAAGCTTTAAATTCGTCTTCCGTCATGGCTTCCGGTAAATTTTCAAAAAGAAATTTGAGGTACCAATAAGGTTCAAGTCCATTGGCCTTGGCGGTTTCGATTAGGCTGTAAATGCAGGCACTGGCCCTGGCGCCTTCGGATGTACACGAAAATAACCAATTTTTTCTACCGACCACAAAGGGTCTTATTGCATTTTCAACCACATTATTGTCGGGCATTACCAGACCACTTTCCGTATACAGGACCAGCCGATGCCATTGATTAAGGGTGTAGTTGATGGCTTTGCCAAGAAGGCTTTTGGGGGGCACCTTCTCAACTTGAGCATCCAACCATTTTTTAAATTCATCAAGGATAGGCAAGGCTTGTTCCTGCCTTTTCCGGTAAAGTCCCATCAGCAGACAAACCAAGTTCTTTGGCCTCTCTCTCTATTTTGTATAATTTGCTGATGTACTTCAGGGCTTTGCCGGAGATTCCTGTCGGTTTGCCGTCTTTATTCCCGGCAGCTTTGACCACCTCCATGAACTTTCGACGTGCGTGTATCCAGCAGGCAACATGAATGATTCCCTCAATATGATCAAGAAAGTCATATGCACCATAACCATCCGTTTGGACAATACCCTGATAGCCGTTCAAAAAATTACGGGCAACGTCCCCGGATCGAGTTGGGTGATACTGGAACAGAATAATGGGATTGTCCGGTGTTCCTCCTTTGAACACCCACATATAGCATTTTGACCGTTTCGGTTCTTTCAGAACTTGGACAGTTGTTTCATCAATATTGATCACTGGACCGTTAAGGATTTCACCCTTCATGAATTCCAGCAGGATCTCACAGCCCTGGGCCACTTTTATGGCCCAATTGCACATATTTGATCTGTGAATGTCTACTCCAATTCGGTGAAACTGTTTTTCCTGCCGGTAGAAAGGCAAGGCATCTGCAAATTTGGCGGTCAGGATATGAGCCAGAAGTCCTGGGGTTGCAATGCTTTTGGGGATTCATTTGTTCCGGCATTCTGGCAATGGGCACTGTCGGGCCGTCATCTTCAACACCTTCACAGTTTTTACATTGCGTATTTATAACGGATATTCTTGATCACTCTCATCTGTGCCGGAATAATCTCAAGCTGTTCAGATTCTTCCTGGCCACAACGCGATTTCATGCAACCACAGCCACATGTTTTTTCTTCCTTCGCTCAGATCGTGGATCACTTCAACCCGTGGAAGGTTTGCAGGCAAAGGCTTGCGCCCTGTTTTTTCCCCTTTATGGGCAGGCACACTGATTTCTTCGGGCTCGTCGTCTAATATGGGAGTATCCGGTTCAAAAGTATCGAAAAGGGAGCGTTGACCGTCATCCTTATGAATTTTTTCTGTCTTTTTGCCAAAAAGTCGGTCCAGAAGGCTTTTAATCTGCTCGTTGAGAATTTTTATTTCGGCTTTATAATTGTGTTCTCTATCTGAAAAATCACTGACAAAAGAAGCCATTATTTCTTTTAATTTCTCAACGTCATTTATGTTCGCAAAAGCCTCTTGATTCATGCGTTGTATATACCATAACCACGCTGTTTTTGACAGTTTTTTTCTTCAAAAAACAGCCGAATATTTTAATGGCTTATGTGCTTTTCCTGATGAATTGAGAGCCCGTCCATTAGCCAGGAAAGTTCTTTTGCGCCAATGGTTAAAATCTCATTTTTGACTTGGGCCATTGAAAACAATCCTTTTCCAGCCTCTTGTGCCAGAGACAGAATCCATTACGATCCCAATACAGGATTTTCAATATATTCTGTTTCCGATTACAGAATACAAACATGTGTCCTGAGAATGGATCTAAAATTCAATGTTTCACTCACAAGTATGGATAACCCATCAATGGATTTACGCATATCAGTGCTCCCAAGTGCAATATGAATTTTTAAATTCTGG
>NZ_CM001488.1:3252895-3293341 GCF_000233695.2 Desulfobacter postgatei 2ac9
CGTTACCCCGGTTCAACGGTACTATGACTCATCTGACTTCCTGCCATCCATCTTGACCTCCTCGCCTTTACACTTGTCAGTCAATACTTTCCTCCTTGAAAGAGACGTCAGGATCTCCCACGTTCACCTATCTGCTTTGATTACATGCCATGCTCTCAGACCCCGGGAATGCTCCGTGTATCTTCCCATAAACGACACATGGAATATTGCCTTCTGAATCATCGAAATCATCGGCCATTCCAACATACTTTTTTCGGGGCTCAATCACTTCAGCAAATGCTTACGGCCTGCAATCTCTCTGTCTACGCTTAGCCTGTGCCGTTACCGACACAAGCCCAAGACTCGATACGGAATGCGCTGGGTCTACGCTTTTCCGGTGGAACTTTCATCCACGAGTAGTATAGGCGCCTCGTGGCGCACCGATGATCCAGCGTTTAAAATAAATATTGATACAACTGGACAGTCGCGAGTTCTCGACTGAAATTTAATTGAAATTTTAAAAAATCATACAATTTTAATAGTTGTGAGAAACTAAAAAAACCTTTCAAAATGTAATTGAATTTGATAATTTCAAAGAATTGATCTACAAAGGTCTTATTCATAGATTTTTCCTTAGATCATGCTTGATTTAAGTACATGGACAAATATAAATCCAGGTTAAGAAAACGAAATTGTAAATTCCTTACCGACGCTTGCCAATATATTATTCAACTCAGTTTTCAAAAATTCAAATCCTTTATAAGCAGATGTTGATAGCCAAAAGTACTTGATATGTTTCCATAAAATTTCAATCAGATTCAACTCCGGTGAATATTTGGGGATAAAGTATAGAAAAAGGCCTCTTTCTTCCCATGTCCCAATTTGAGATTTAAAAATGGCGCTGTGATGTATTGGAGCATTATCCAGAACAACAATGGTTCTTTTTGTTATGTAACGTGAAAACGCATCAAAGCAGGCGGTTACAATATCTGAAGTAACTGAGCAGTCAAAAACGCAAGGAAAGAAATCATTTTGCTTATTCAAGAATCCCAACACATTGATTCTTGAGGTTTTTCCACTCGGAAGCAAAAGCTGCTCATCCTCATCTTGCCAGGCATATGGAATCTCAGGCACGCCGGTAAAGCCAGATTCATCAAAATAATACAAGTCAATGATATTTGCCTGATCTTCATCTTTCAAGATTTCAATTTCCTTTTGCGCTTCCCTGAACTCGTTCTCATTGCGTTTGCTTTTGAGAGATTTCCGTCCTCGACACCAACGCAGTTTTTTTTTATAATCCGTTTCAGGGTTTTTACGCTGACTTTTTTACCAAATTTTTCCTGTATTTCAGTAATGGCACTTTTAAGTTGTCTTGGATTTTTCTTCACAATATCAATAACTTCATCATGCATCTCACTATGGATCAGCGGCGTTCTTCCAGAACGTGGTTTATCAATTAAAGAGTCAAATTGATATTTTTCCCATCCATCAATCCACTTCGAAACTGTTTCCTGAGTGGTCAAACATATTTGTGAAATCTGACTGATACTATACCCAGAGTTGCTCAATCGGATTGCTTGAGCCCTGAGTTTAGTACGGTTTGACTCTTCATCCGAAAATTCAATAAGTGACAGCCATTTTAATGCCAACGGCTCAATTGGAGAAATAAATTTTTACCCGTACGTCTCATCTGATATCCTTGCTATGCAAATTTAAAAAAACAATGATTTGTTGCAAAGCAAGATTATACAGGAATTATATTTGTCCACCTACTTACTGCCTGATTTCGATAATGTTCATTTTTAAAAAAAACTGTCAGGGGTCAGTTAAATCGAAAAGAAAAATCCAAAGGCTCATGTTTTATTCAATCCTCAGTCCTTAATGGCGAACAGATTGAATTTATTTATCATTAATAATATAAAGGTAGAGGAGTAGCGTTTATGGCGCAATATACTGAAAGTACCTCTGAGGTCGTCGATACCTTGAAGGATTCTGGGCTCAGCGAAGAAACCTCTTCGGCTATTGCAGCTCTTTTAGAAAATAACAGTACTGCTGGTCAGACAACCATACAGGCCTATGATGGCATGCCTCCGGACGACGGAACCGTTATCCTGAGCGTGGGTTCTGGTCAGACATTGTCCGAAGACCCGGGTACCCCAATCATTATTATGGATGCGGATGCACCGCCTGCAACAGTTGCGTTGGATACAAATACCAGCGCCCGGATCTTTGTTGCCGGTTCTGGTGATGATAGGATCACTACGACGGGAGACGGTAACGTAAGTATTGAAACCGGCGGTGGAAATGATACCGTTATTACAGGTAACGGTGAGGATGAGGTCATTGTCACCGGTGGGGGAAACAGTAGTATTGCAACAGGTAGTGGTGACGATACCATTACACTGACCGGTAACGGTACCCCCACGATTGACGCCGGAGACGGTAACGATGTTATTATAGTAAACACCGATCAGGGTTCTGCGACTGTTGACGGTGGTACCGGGTTTGATGATGCTTATGTGCATGATAGCCGTAGCGAACACTCAATTACCATTGAGGACGGTATAGTTACTTTGAATAGTGCACCCATCCAGCTTGAGAACGTTGAAGTGGTTCAGTACAACGACGGTATCTCCATTTTGGCAGATGGCGCCTCTGAAGCCGTAGTTGGGCGTTTGTATGAAGTCCTTTTCGATCGTGAAGCTGACCTTGGCGGTCTGGAGTTCTGGCTTGGAAAGCTTGAGGACGGAGATTCTCTGCAACATATCGCTGCTTCCATGATGGCGTCAGAGGAATATCTTTCCCAGAATGGATCTCAAACTAATTCGGAGTTTATAGATAGCCTTTATGAGGGTATATTAGGCCGTGAAGCGGATACTGAAGGCAAGGAATTCTGGTTGAACAAGATGTCTGAAGGTATGTCCCAAGCTGCGGTTGTCAGTGGTTTTGCTAATAGCGATGAAGCTCACCTTAAGGGCATCGACGGAACGGAGTATGTCATTAATATGAACTCCGAATTCCTGGACAACCTTTATGATAGCACATTCGAACGTGAAGCGGATACTGAAGGTAAGGAATTCTGGCTGGGCAAAATATCTGAAGGAATGTCCCAGGCAGAGGTTGCCGCTCATTTTGCTGAAAGCGATGAAGCCGTGCAGCTTATGGGCATCAACGGAACACAGTACGTCATTGATATTGACAGTGGACAATAAGTCATTTTAAACGCTCTATTCATCCCCGACCTTCGGGTCGGGGATGTTTTTTTATTTTGTTGAATCCAGATTTAAATCACATCGCCTATCTTCCTATAAGGCCCGGCACCAGCGCAGAAATACTTGCACAACAGACGATTGGTGCGATGGTTCAGGACCGCCTGGACGAGGCTGTCAGCAGCGCCTCAATCATGCACCATAACTATCCCAATTTGCCGGAAAGCTATGTTCTATACGCCAAGGCCCTTTCAAAAGCAGGGCGGTTTTCCCAATCAATGGCAGTATGGGAAGAGGCTGTTAACTACCTTCCCCTGAAGACAATATGGCTGGCGCAGGCTATCCAGGTTGCCGTGAAAGTCGGTAATGAAGAGGTGATCAAGCGTCTCTTAAGCCTGCTGGAAGGTATTTTTATCCATCCGCCGTCTGCTGGGCTATTAGCTGAATTGACCCGGCAAGGCCGCATTGTCAGCGGAAGCGTTGGCATTCACTGTAATCAGGTAATGGGCTGGACCTGGCTTCCCGTTGGAATGGGCCCGCGAATTGAACCCATAGGGGGTGGGGCGTCGTCTCCAACAATATTACATACGTCCATGCAAATTTGCGGAACCCACGCGTTGCGAAGCTTTGCATTGGCTCTGCCGGAGTCGAAAGACGCCTATTCCCTGCGGGTATTCAGTCCGGATCATAAGGACATTCCGGGAAGCCCGCTGACCTGTGAGCCGGTATCAAGTATCAGTGTAAGAAAAACAAACCGGACAGGGCGGCCGGTCGTGCTTATGCCGGTATATGACGATAAAAGGGCCACCTGGATTAGCCTTGCCAGCCTTTTGGCGAGTCAAAGGGTTTGCACCACCCCCTTTGATATCGTGGTCGTCTGGGATCATGGCCCGGACCGGCATTTGTTCCAATATCTTGAAAGGTTGGCCCGGTTTCAAAAGATAAAACTTGAGGTAACGCCACGAAATTTAGGATTTTTAGGCGCGGTGAATCATGGCTTGCGGCAGTATCCGAACCGGGATATTGTCCTGCTCAATGCAGATACCATTGTCAATGGAGACTGGTTCGACCGTCTTCACCGGATTTCCAGGGCATGCCCCAAGGTCGGTACGATTACGCCCATGGGCTCTTTTGCCGAACTGGTATCTTTTCCCTCGCCAAGAGACCCGGCGGATGTGACCTCGCGAAAGACAACAGCTAAAATTGATCAAGCCTTTAAGGACGCTGCGGGTAGACGTCCCTGGCTGGAGATTCCGGTGGGGGTGGGGTTTTGCATGTATGTGACCCGGGAATTGCTGAACCGGATCGGCGGCCTTGACGGCTATTGGTTGTTCAGCGGGTACGGAGAAGAGGTGGATCTCTGCCTGCGGGCGAAAAAAGCGGGCTTTTGCAACCTTGTCGCCCTGAACGTTTTCGTGGCCCATTTCGGTAACCGCTCCTTTGGTCTCCGGAAAAAGGCCCTGGTCGCACAGAACAATAAAGCGTTGTTTTCCCGTTATCCCGAATACGACAAACAGTACCGGCAGTTTCTTCAGGACGATCCTCTGCGCCCCCATCGCGAAGCGGTGAGCCTGAAACTTTACAGGCCCCTGGACGGTCCCCTGCATATCCTCTATGCCTGGGATAAGGACAGCCCCAATATTGATTTGCTGCGGGAGGCGGGCAAACTGCAGAATCAAGCATGGGGGGCCTTGCTGATCCAAGACTTGGGTACTAAGACCTATGTTACACTCCAGGTACGCCGGGAGATCAAGCTGGCTGATACCCGGTTTATTCTTCCCCTTCAGTGGCCCAACTTGAAAACCGCAATGGAACGCCTTTCCCCCACCTGCCTTATGTTGCACAGCCTTGCCGCCCCGGTTCTCAAGCTCGCACAGCAGCTCGGTTATCCCATGGAATTATGCCTGGGGCAATTAACACCGCAGCTTCTGAGGCTGTGGCGAAACGGGAGCCCTTGTCCGGAAGACGCATTTAACATGATCCGCCGGGTCCATTGTCTGGACAAGGATGTGGCCGGCTGGATCAGCGCTGCCGGCATCAATGCCGAGGTGGTCTTACGGGAAAATCATATCCCGGTGTCTGAATATTTTTGTGCAGAAATACCGGCATTTCCCGCATGGCTGGTGCCGGCTCCCCGTCACCTGGAAGAGTTTCGGCGACTATGCAGTCAAGCCAGTCAGCAGAGCCGCTACGGTACGCTTTTTTATGTCCTGGGAGTTAATGATTTGTGGGGCAATACACCCAGGCCGGCCAATATCCGCCCCTGCCCACCTGTTGACAGGGAGAAAAGCACCCCTGCCAGGGCAATGCTGATCATTGGAAATGATCCGGAACAGATTCGTATGTGGTCAGCCTGGGCTGCTGACCGGAAAATTCCCTGCTACTTGAGCGTCGCATGACTCCTGAAAAATTTAAGACAACAGATCAAAGCGTTATTAAAGGCCGGATAGACGGAGTCGTCGGGCAGGGAATTTCGGGATGGGCCCTTCGCCCTTCGGATCTCGAGCAACGCCTGTGGATTGAGCTGATGGTGGACGGTGTCAGCCTGGGTGTCGGCCGGGCAGAGCACTTTCATCCGGATGCCGGACCTTATGGCGACGGCTGCTACGGATTCTGGATTCCCATTCCCCCGGTGGTCCTGACAATGGCACAGGCGGTGGAGGTTTTCGTGGCCAACACCGGCGAAACCTTTGACCGGCCTTGGGAATTGGAGAAAACGGCTTCGGGAACCAGTGAATTGAGCCAGGTTATGACGGACGGGGGGCTGCGGCTGTCCGGATGGGCCGTGGATCCGGATAATTACCGTAAAAGCCTTCGGATCAGCGCTATATTGAACAACAGAATACTTGTATCGGTGCAGGCGGATCAGCGAAGGTTCCAGCCGGATAATACCGATGGTCATGGGTTTACCTTGACCCTGCCTCTGGACCTTGCAGACGGTAATCCCCACGAAATTACGATTCAGGATGAAAAAAACCGTAACTTGAACGGCAGTCCGGTCCGGATACAAACCTTTCCTGAGCTTACAAGCGACTGGCTTCATAACGTTCAAATCACTGGGACGAACAAGGCGCTGCTAAAAATAATTCTTCAAAATTACGAAAACATCCTCCCCAAATCACTGGGATTTGGGCATTACCGAGAATGGAAGGAGAATTTTCCCCCCAACGCCCCTGCTCTAAAATTAAAAGGCGTTGCCGTCTGTCCGGCAGAGGCCCCGGCATCCGAAATAGGACGCCTGGCAGCCTCAAATGAAGGGGTATTGCTGATGTGTGAGGGCACGAATCTTCTGCCCCAGGCACTTGTCCGGATGGCAGCAGCCCACCGCGAGAAACAGGCGGCCCTGGTGTACGGGGATAGCGAGATCGAAAAAGAAGAAACCATCCGCCCCCTTTTCAAACCGGCCTGGGATCCCTTTTTATTCTGCGGGTACGATTATTTGGGCCCTGTGCTGATCGACTCCCGGATCATCCGGGACCTTGACATACGGCCTGGAGAATCCCATGTTTCCCTGCGTACGCGGCTGATTCTGGCTGCTGCCGAACATCGGGTCGCCCATCTTCCGTTTCCTGTAAGTTTGTGCAAAACCGAAATTCCGGTCGACCCGGTCGAGCGCCGGGAGGTACTCCGTGACAGCGCCTTTTTGAGGACAACAAGCGCCCAGATAACGGCGCATCCGCAGTTCACATATCTGAACCGCCTCAGCTTTCCCCTGAAGCGCCGTCCCCGGGTCAGCATCATCATTCCCACCCGGGACCGGGCCGATCTTCTTGGCGACTGCCTTGGATCCCTCGGGCAGAAAACCGCCTACGAAGCCATGGAAATTCTGATTGTGGATAACGGTTCAACAGAAGAGAAAACCTTTGAGTTATTTCGCAGGGCTGAACAGCAAGGGGCAAGGATTTTGCCTTATCCCCATGCCTTCAACTATGCGGCCATGAACAACCGGGCGGCAGTCGAGGCCCGGGGCGAAGTGTTATGTTTTTTGAACAACGACACCCGGGTAAGGTCGAGGGAGTGGCTTTTGGAAATGCTTTCCCTTCTTTTATTACCAAAGGTGGGATGTGTCGGCGCCAAGCTCATCTGGCCCAATGAGCTGGTTCAGCACGGCGGGGTGGTTGTTGGCACCCATCAGCTTGCGGCGCACGTGGGCAATGCCTGGACTACAGATGCCCCAGGGTATATGTACCGGAACCAGCTGACCCAGCAATGGAGCGCCGTGACCGCAGCCTGTCTGCTCACCTGGAAATCCATTTTCCTGGACAATGGCGGATTTGATCCGGTTCATTATCCCGTTGCCTTTAACGATGTTGATTACTGCCTGCGCATCCGGGAGTTGGGCCATCAAATCCTTTGGACCCCCTGGGCGGAGCTTGACCATCTGGAATCCGCCAGCCGGGGCAAAGACCTTACCCCCATTCAAAAGGCCAGAAGCGACATGGAATATCATCATTTCAGAACCCGATGGGGGCATTATGATGATCCTTTTTATAACCCGAACCTCACTCTCAGCGCTGTTGTAGAGCCTTTTGATGGTCTGGCTCTGCCGCCGCGAAAACGAAAAACACGCCTATGAAAAAAAGTATCCTGTTCATCCACCAAAGTTTTCCGGGCCAATTCGGCCGTTTGGCACAAAAACTCGCAGAAGAAGGACACCGGGTCATCGCCCTGGCCCTGACCCCCCAGGGCCAGGTGCCGGGTGTCAGCCAGATCCGATACAGCCTGAAACGGACCCCTGGAAAAGATATGCCCTACCTGCTCAAGGAAACCGATGTCAAAATCCTTCGCGGTGAAAGCGCGGCAGACGCCATGCAGAAACTGAAAAGCCAGGGATTTAATCCCGATGTCGTCTATGCACATCCCGGCTGGGGAGAAGCTTTGTTTGTCAAGGAGGTCTGGCCGGATGCCCGGCTTGTGGTTTATGCGGAATGGTTTTACAATACAGAAGGCCAGGAGGTGGGGTTTGATCCTGAATTCCCGCCCACTTCCGATGCGGATAAACTGCGCATCCACCTCAAAAACACCCCGTTTCTTCATGCCCTGAACGATGCCGACCTGGCCATTACCCCGACCGAGTGGCAGAAGAGCCGTTTCCCGTCCTGGGCACAGGAGAAGATGGAAGTGGTTCATGACGGCCTGGACATTGCCAAAATCAGGGCAGCAAAGCCCGGTGCCCTTGGGATTCCGAAGCAGTCGGTTTCCCTGAAGTACGGGGATCCCGTCGTTACCTTCGTGGCCAGGCATCTTGAGCCGGTCCGCGGGATTCACATGTTCATGCGGGCCGTTCCCCAGATCCTGCGCAAGCGCCCCGATGCCCACATCGTCATCCTGGGTAAGGATGCCGGTACCGGATACACCGGATACGGCGGCATCAACCCCCTGGGCAGTACCTGGCGTCAGAGCCTTCAGGATGAATTGGGCAGGGACCTGGACCTTTCGCATGTTCATTTCCTGGGTACTGTCGATTATAAAGTTTACCTGACCATACTCGGCCTCAGTGCCTGCCATGTCTATCTCACTACGCCTTTTATCCTTTCCTGGTCATTTCTCGAAACTGCGGCCCTGGGCGTGCCCATGGTCGCTTCCGGTACGGCACCGGTTCGCGAATTTTCCCGTCTTAACGGGTTGCACCTGGTAGACTTTTTCGATTATGCTGCCCTTGGCGCCAAGGTTGTGGACATTTTAGGGCAGCCGGTATCACGGACGCCAAACGACCTGGAAGATCAAAGCCTGGATAGTACGTTGCCCGTCCTTACGGATCTTCTGCTGAATCAGGCGGGTCCGATCCATAGCCCGCGCCCGGTCGTCAGCGCGCCTGAGCCTTTGCGCCCAAAGCCGGCGTCCAGGAGAAAGAATCGCAGAAGATAATTCTCATTACTCATTACCCATAACACCGCAGGAATTGGTTCTTATGAAAATGCTTTGTATCACAGGAGTTTCAGAGCCGGATTTAATCCAGATTGAAGAACGCTTTTGCCAGGCCGGAATGGCAGCATCACTTTCCATTGAACGAAACGGCAAGCAGCTGAACATGCGGCAATGGCATGATCGTTTTTGCGATGACGCTTTGATGGCCGAAGAGATGCCTTCCATCGGCAAATTTGGTGAGCAGCTTGCCAGTGAAATTTTTTTTTCCAACATGGATTCTTTTTGGGGATGGGCAGATAACCGCAGCGTACACCTGCTGGATTTCTGGGGCGATTTCGATCCCCGCATTGTGTTTGTGCTGACCTGCTGCTCCCTGGAGCATTACCTGGCCCGGCTCATGGAAAATCGGGATGCCGCCTCCCTGGACCTGGAGGTCCTTGTCTCCCAGTGGCATCAGTGCCATGCCCATCTGCTCCACTTCTATCACGCCCACCCGGAACGGTGCCTGCTTGTGGAAATCCATGACTGTGCCGCGCACTTCAACGTCCTGATTCAGGCCTGCCGGGACAAATGGGATCTGTCTCTGACAGGTATCCCGGAACCCGGACCGGAGCCGTATCCGTTCCCGGTCCCCCTGGCGCGGCATATAGCGGCCGGGTTTACAGGTCCGCTCAAGGAAGCCGAAAGCCTCTGGAATGAGATAAAATCCACGGTTTCGACCCTGATCCCGGACACCTTCGAGTCTTCAGATAGCACGCCTCCGGGCCATGTTTCGTTCATTCATGTGGTCCAGAGCTATCAGACATTAAAAGACAGGAGTGCAGAGTTCCGCCGGATATCGGATTTAGAAGAACAGCTTGAAGACAAAGCCGGCCGGGTGCGCGTTTTTGAAGAACAGACATCCACCCTGCAAAAAGAGCTGGGAGAGAAAGAGAGCCGGTTCAAGGATCTGGAACAGAAAAGCCGGGAAGCCAGTGAAGAAAACGAAGTGATCCTCCGCCAGTTGCACCAGGTTCAGGAGGAACTTGAGTCCATGCTGCTCAAGAAACAGCAAGTGGAGAAGCAATGGGGTGAGCAACAGAAAAAACTTCAAGCCGATGTCAACGGCAAGGATCAGCAGTTAAAACAGCGCGAAGAACAGATCTCCATCCTGGAGAAACAGTTGACGGAGGGCGCGGAAAAGCTCACTCAACAGCAGCAGGCTGCGGCAAAGAAAGATCGTGATCTTGATCAGCTTAAAAAAGAACTGGGACAGAAAGAGACCCGATTCAAAGATCTGGAGCATAAAAATCAAGAGATCAATGAAGAGAACGAGCTGATCCTGCAGCAGCTCCACCAGGTGCAGGAGGAGCTGGAGTCCATATTCCTTAAAAAACAGGAAACGGAGCATCAATTTTCGGCCCTGCAAAAAGAACTGGGGCACAAAGAGACCCGGTTCAAGGATTTGGAACAGAAAAATCAAGCGGTCAATAAAGAAAAAGAACAAACATTGCTGCAATTGCAATCGTTGAGAGACGAACACAAAAAAAACATGCGGGAAAGTGAACAGCGATTGTATGAGCTGCACGAGGCCCAGGAAAAGCTGGCGCATTACCTGATCCGGTATCAAGAACAAACCAAATGCCTTGAAATGGCCGAGGCCAGATGGGAACGCCTGTTGAAGCGCATGCCCGATTATTGCGATTACGGTGATGTCCGGATCATCCAGGGGGAAGACGGTACCGGCCTGATCTGTGAAGTCCGGGACCTGGAAGTCGGGTCACAGAGGTATCCTGCGCTTGAATTTGAAACATTTCTCCTGGGGGGCGTTGCCGGGTTGAGATTTAAACATCCTGACCATATCACACAGGGGGATCTGATCCCGGTGGCCCAAACATCTGAAGAAGCCAAAAAACAAAGTAAGCTCCTCAAAAGCCTGTCAACATCGGAGTGGAGCCTTTTGCATACCACGGCACAGTTTCTTAAAAGCTGTCTCAAGACGGAAATATTTGATGAAGAGACGCTGCCGGCCTCTCTCGTCCAGAAAACCCTCAGGGGTCTGGACCGTTTTTCCGAGGTTATTGCCGGATTCCCGCAAACACTTCGGTTTGACGAAGTCAATATTGATGAAAAAACGCTTTCCAAAGATTGCGAGTACCTGGAAATCTGCCTGGAAAACGTGAGTTGTGGAGATTTTGCTGCCCCTGAATTTGTTTTCCGGCTTTCCTGTGCCGGGCTGCAATCCTTTGATTTCGGCAGCAACCCGCGTCTGGAATTCCCTCAGGAAACCGGCATCATCCTGAAAAATTGGTTTGACAGTTCAAACAATCCTGATGATCCCAGGCTCGAACTGAGGTTTGCCCTCCCTGAAGCCATGGATCTGGAGGTGTGGAACCAATTGTCCGGAGAGGATGCCGAATTTATCCGTATGCTTATCTCTCATCTTCCGGCCCTGGTCGAGGAAAACGCCACCTCATCGGGACAGGAAGAGTCTAAATGGTCGGCTGTGGCCCGGAATGTGGAACAGATTTTCAAGCGCCGCACCCAGGTGCATGAGATTCGGGTGGCTTGAAAAAACGACAGGACAACAAGCAGAAAAGAGGCAACACAATGAGCATTCGCGCAGCAGAGAGACAAATTTTCACCCTTATGTCCAGGCTGGCCCCGCCTGCAAATATTGTGCATGTCGGGGCCGGCACCGGCACCGGATATCTGCACCAGTGGCACACCTGGGATCTGAACCAGGCGATTGTTGTGGATGCAGGCGCGGAAAAGCTTGCCTGGGCCGAAGCAAAATTCGGGCATGCAATAAACGCCGTGGTCGGTGCCCGGAATGAACAGCGCCCTTTCTATACAGCCGGTAACCCCGATGAAAACAGCCTTGTTCCTCCGGCATCTCTCCAGTATATCTGGCCGGGACTGAAACCGGCAGGAGAATCAGACGTGCAGGTGCAAACGCTTGATACGGCCCTTGAAAGTGCCGGCATTCCAACCCCCCATGACAATACCTGGCTGGTGATCGATTGTTTCTGTGC
The DNA here is from genome assembly GCF_000233695.2 of Desulfobacter postgatei 2ac9. Taxonomy (NCBI): domain Bacteria; kingdom Pseudomonadati; phylum Thermodesulfobacteriota; class Desulfobacteria; order Desulfobacterales; family Desulfobacteraceae; genus Desulfobacter; species Desulfobacter postgatei. Next base: position 3,264,966 of record NZ_CM001488.1, read on the forward strand.
CGCCGACATTGTGCAGGGGGCAGCCACTCTGCTGCCTGTATGCAACCTGGTGTGCACAAGGGTCCTGAACACCGATTCAGACCCTGAAGACGAATTGCTGCATACCTCCACCCTGCATGCCATGACCGTTATACTGGAACCCCGGGGGTTCCGCTTTGTGCACCTGCACCCCGGTCTGAATCCCGCAGCAGGGCACGCATTTTTTATCCGCGATTGGCATGCCCATGCCCTTGAATTGGAAAAACAGGCTTCTGAGCAGCATGTCCAGCAGCGGGAGCGGGCCGAAACCCTGGGCCGGGAAAAAGCAGCCCTGGAGAAGCGCATCAAAGAGGTTGAGGATGCCCAAGCCGGTCTTGAGCAACAGGTCACTGCAGGCAAGAAAGAACTTGAATCCAAAATCAAGGCCGAAACAGAGTTCCGCCAACAGCTGGATGAACAACAGAAGCAGGTTCAGCATATGACCGAACAGAAAAACGCCCTGCAACAGCAGCTGACCCAAAAGGAACAGCAGCACACTGAAACCGCAGCCCAGCTGAAGCAGAAAAACGACGCAGCCGCGGCCCTGACCAAAGAGCGGGACCAGCTCAAACAGCAGCTTGACGCAGCCCAGCAGGCACACAAACAGACTCAGGAACAACTCACCAAACTGAAACAGGAAAAAGAACAGGTTTCGCAGCAGCACACCCAGCAGCAAAAGCAGGCCGAAATCCTTGGCCGGGAAAAAGCAGCTCTTGAAAAGACCAACAAAGAGCTTCAGGATGCCCAAGCCGGTCTTGAACAACAGCTCAATGCCGGCAAAAAAGAATTTGAAGCCAAAGTTGCCGCAGAAAAAGAGTTGCGCCAGCAGCTGGCGGAATACCAGCAGCAGGTTCAGCAGATCACCGAGCAGAAAAATACCCTGCATCAGCAGCTGACCCAGAAAGAAAAGCAAAACACAGAAACCGCAGCCCAGCTGAAACAGAAAAACGACGCAGCCGCGGCCCTGACCAAAGAGCGGGACCAGCTCAAACAGCAGCTTGACGCAGCCCAGCAGGCACACAAACAGACTCAGGAACAAGCCAACACTGAGCAAGATCAGGCAAACGCCAGAATAAAAGAACTCCAACAGCAAAACCAGAGCCTGAGCATGAAAGAACAGCAACTCCAGGAGCAGACAGCGGATGCGAATCATCGCCAGCGGTTGCTCCAGGAAGAACTTGCCCGGGCTGAAGCACAGATCGACCTGATCAAGGATCTGCTCCTGCGCGAACAGGAAAAAGAGGATTAGCTGATATGGGTGTTTTTGCCAACATATTTAACTGGTTGCGGGACAAGACAAGACCACAAGGGTATTCTCCCCCGTATGTGAAAGCAGAAAATTCGGAAACCTGGGAAACATGTTCAGAGGAAAGTTCCTCTGAAGTGATGCTGGCGGCGTACTATGATAAAAATCTTTTCGAACGTGCCCGCACCCAGTGGCAGTTCGGCGACTGGGAGAGCCTGGCCCGGATCGAGCGTGAATCCCTGAACCATCACCCGCAGCGGACCAGCCTCGCCCTGCTTGCCGCAGCCGGGCATCAGCAACAAGGAAACACGGAAGCCACACGCGAGTTCACCCGTCTTGCAAAGGAATGGGGTGCAAGCAGAAAAATGATCAGCCAGGTGCTGATTGCCGGGGTGTACAATACCCTGGGCAAGGCGTCTGCCCTGTGCGGGCAGCAACAGCGCGCGATCGGGCATTTTCAGGAGAGTCTGCGCATTGCCGGGGATGGCGGGGATGTAAAATTGTTGACCCAGGCAAGGGCAAGTTGGCAGGCGGAAGGATTTCAATTTCCCGGCCGTGGCTCCGGCAACTCCCTGTTGACCATCAGCACTTCTGAACAGCCGCCCACGGACGCGGCTGCGCACCAGACCCCCTCGGACAAATACGCAGCACTGGCCCTGATCCATGCGCTTTTAAAGCCGGCATTGTATCTGGAAATCGGGGTAGGGCAAGGCAAAAGCCTGGCTTTGCCTGCCTGCCCGGCCGTAGGCGTGGACCCGGTTCCCAGACAGCTGGACCACCTGCCGGACACAGCCCGTGTGGTCACGGCCACCAGCGACGAATTTTTTGCAGACATGGCAAAGCACATTTTGCCCCATACCCCGGATCTGATTCTGCTCGATGGCATGCCGCTTCTGGAATACCTGCTGCGGGATTTCATCCATGCCGAAGCCCTGGCCCATTCCAAGACCCTGATCATGGTCCCCGGAGTGCTGCCCCCGGACCCGGCCCAGGCCACGCGTCGGCGCACCGGCCAGGACTGGACAGGCGACATCTGGAAATTCCCTGAAATCCTGCAAACCCACCGCCCGGATCTTCGCCGGCTGCTTCTGGACGTAACCCCCAGCGGTCTGCTGCTGATCACCGGCCTTGACCCGGCCAGCACCATCCTGAGTGACAAGACCCCGGAAATCCTTTCCAATTATCAATCGGTGGAAGTGGTTCCGGAGAAGGTAACCACCCGTAGCGATGCTGTTGCTCCGGATCAGCGGGTTATTCGGGAGTTTGTTTTAGGTTGTAGGTTTTAAGTTGTATGATAAGAAGTGGTGGTGTCAACTACCCCCTTGTGAATCAGAGATTCAGAAGGGGGCTTGTAAAAGCCCGAGTTGACTAGCCTGAGTCCTTGTTATCGGGGACTACGTTCGGCAGAATGTAGATATCTTTGGATATATTCGCCAGTCAAAAACACTATCGTGCCTCTGTAAAAGCCCTGTGAGGTAGGGGTGGTCAACCATATTGTGAAGCCTGCTGAACATTGGCGAGGCGAATCTTACCCCTCTTCGGAGGGTGTTGGTAACCGAAAGGTTTTTTCATGAAAGGGTACGTCAGATAACAATCACAGGCAACGTTTAGCTGTACCTGCCTGTGGAAAGCCAGGTGTAACAAATGATTGCCCATGACCCTAATTTCAAAAATTTGTTTCAAGATTTTCCCAGGGAAACACTCCAATGGCTGTTTCCCCAGGCGGAACAGAACTGGGGCAAGATCGTTTCCATCGATTTTACACGTCAGGAACCCAAAAAACACCATCTTTCAGATGCCGGGCTGGCACTGGATTTGCCGATATTGTTCCATTTTGAAACACAACAATTGCTCTTATGGCTGGTGGAATTTCAGGAAGATAAATCCAAATTTTCCATACACAAATTGCTTCTGTACACCACCGACATGATGGAAGCCTATCCGGATGCGCTGGTGGTTCCGACAGTATTGTTCACTGACAGGAAAAAGTGGCGCAAAACAGTGCCCCTTGATCTGCACACACAAATTAACGATCGGGTTTTCCTTCATTTTGAATATGTATTTCACAAGTTGTTTGACTTGAATGCCCGGGATTATTACAATATGGATAATCCGGTGGTAAAAATCCTTTTGCCCAAGATGCAGTATGAAAAGCACGAACGTATAGAGGTGATCTGCCAGGCATACAAGGGGCTGTTCGAACTGGTCACCAGAGGGCTTTTTGATAAATATGTGGAGTTTATTGATGTGTATTCAGAAATAAGCGACCAGGAACAGCAACAGCTTTATGAAAATATCATTCAACATAAGGAGACTGCCATGTTAGCGCAATATATAAAAGATAAAGGCAGGCAGGAAGGCATGCAGCAAGGCATGCAGCAAGGCATGCAGAAAGGTACACAGAAAACTGTGATCGCATTGGTCCGCAAAGCCGGAAAAAAAGGAATGTCTGAAGAAATGATCGCACAGTTTGTAGATCTTGATGTAAACCTGGTCAGGCAGATACTGAACAATGAGCCGGTAGAAATCCCGCTGCACCTGCTGTCAGACAGCTGATAATTCGGGATCAGGCTTGGCTTATTTCGGACCTTTGCAATAAGCCAAGCCTGACCCCGATCGGATTTGAAGAAAAATTACACCTCACCGTCCGGTTTTTAAGCGGCGCCTCAAAGAATACGAAAACATTAAAACCCCGATCCAGGAGCTGACCAGGGACGTGGCCCAGTCCGACCCCACCCCTCTAAAGAAATGATCGCACAGACAATAATTACTCCCGGCAGCGGAACTATGACCAAAAAAAAACAAGCATACGACACCCCCTGGAAAGAGATCATAGAATTTTTTTCCCTCAGTTCATGGCCTTTTTTGTTCCCGGTTCGGAGGAAGACATTGATTGGGGGACAGACATCAAATTTTTTGATAAAGAATTCCAAAAATTAACCAAAGAATCGGTTCTCGGCCAAAGGCATACGGATAAACTCGTAGAAGTAACGCTTAAGAATAATAGCAAAAAATGGATATTGATCCACATAGAAGTTCAGGCTCAGAACCAATTAGATTTTTCAGAACGGATGTTCGTTTACAATTACAGAATTTATGACAGGTTCAAAATACCGGTAACCAGTGTGGCAATTCTGGCGGATGACTCCCCCACCTGGCGCCCTGGTCCATTTCGATATGGGATGTGGGGCGCCACCATGGGGCTGGACTATCTTACAACCAAACTACTTGATTATAAGGAAAAATGGGCGTATCTTGAAAGAGAGAATAATCCCTTTGCCATTGTGCTGATGGCACATTTAAAAGCGCTTGAGACAAGAAAAGACCATTCGTTAAGAAAGCAGTGGAAAACTGAGCTGACAAGGCTTCTATACGAAAAGAGATATTCAAAAGCAGCGATCATAAATCTCTATCGTTTTATAGACTGGGTGTTGACTTTGCCCGAAGCCCTTGAAGAAATTTTTGTTGAAGAGTTGAAAGCGTATGAAAAGGAGAAAAACATGCCTTATATTACAAATGCCGAAAGAATAGGCAGAAAAAAAGGCAGGCAGGAGACTGTGATCGCATTGGTCCGCAAAGCCGGAAAAAAAGGAATGTCTGAAGAAATGATCGCACAGTTTGTAGATCTTGATGTAAACCTGGTCAGGCAGATACTGAACAATGAGCCGGTGGAAATCCCGCTGCACCTGCTGTCAGACAGCTGATAATTCGGGATCAGGCTTGGCTCCGTTGTAAGTTGTAAGTTGTATGAATCATTGGAAAGCGTTTGTGGTTTGGCGGGAAAGTCATTAACTGATGCTGATGATTTACAATGTAGTCGTTGTTTTCCAAAAAATAAACAATACGCTTTGGCAGATCAGATAAAAAGAGCGGTTGCATCTGTGCCTGCGAACATAGCATAGTGGCGGGTCCTTCCCGAAACGCGCAAAAAGACTTCCTCAGATTTCTCAATATTGCCAGAGGATGATCGGAAAAATTCAGATATTTCCTTCGCCTATCCAGAGACTTAAAATATATTGTCGACACCAAGGAGCCGGAAAACAGGAGGTATTGTCATGCAGACAGTAAGAGCAATTTACAAAGACGGGCGTGTCGAATTCATCAACACCCCACCGTCCGATGTTGATCATGTCTCGGTACTGGTCATCTTTCTGGACGATGAACATGGTCAGAGCTTAGATTTACGGAAGCAGGGAATTGGCCTGGAGAATGCGGCTGATTTAAGACATCGCTTAAAATGTTTTACTGAAGATTGGAAACGTCCGGAGATGGATGCGTATGATTACCTTTAGGCGAGGCGATATTGCCCTGGTGATTTTTCCAAACTCAGATCTCACGACCGGTAAGAAACGGCCGGTTATAATTGTAGATTCAGACGATTTGGACTCTGGGCTTTGTTAGCGCATTGTGGCCATGGTCAGCACCAATTTAAAGCGGGCCAATCATCCCAGCCGGATATTGATCCGTCTTGACAGCGAAGAGGGTTTTTAACTGTTAGCAAAAATATAGTCAAATATCGTCTTAATATGACAAATTTCGCAAATTTTTATCATTATTTTATACCAAAACTTAAAAAAATTCACATGTATCATGTTAATTCTGATATAATACCCTATTTTTAACCGGTTCTAAAGGCGATAAAGGAGCCATGAGTACCACAACGCTTTCATATCCGCTCAAATTTATAAATAGTTTCAGCCATACCTTAAAAAGCCTTTCACCTGTGATGTGTGAAAAGATCAATCCTCTGTGGAACGATGAAAGCGTCTTCGAGGAGCTGATTTCAGCCCGAAGAGGATTAAAGGTTTACAAGATACTGGAACCCATTGTGGATTTTAATACTTACCTGCCTTCAAGGGTGAAGCGATGTATGCTTGAGACAATGGGAAGGATATTAAAGTCTCAGCTTGAACGCAGCGCTTTATATAATAACCTTTGTGAGTTAACCTCGAATCCTGACGAGTGGACTTATGATTTCCTTAAAAAGAACGATTTTGCTTCAAAATACAATTATGTAAAAAACATTCGCAGTCAGACTCAAAAATTTATTGATGAACACAAGAGATTGCCTGCATCCTATCATGAACTGGTGCCCAAACTTCTCGTTGGGGAATTTATAACCATGGCGCCTGATGACGGACAGTTTATCAAAATAAAAGGCACATCGGAATTTAAGAAAAAGCGTTATCTGACAGGCAAAATTAAAGTTCTGAAAGAGAGATCTTCAGTCAGTCGTAAAAGCTGGAAATGGGAAGAATTTCAGATTTCAATGCCCGACTTTATTGCTGATAAGCAGGAAGATGTTAAACCTCCCGACATAAGGATCAATGCTGAGGGCCAGGTTATTATTGACTATAAAATCGAGATAGCAAACCAGAAACAGGAAAATAATAACAGGATACTAAGTATTGACTACGGCTTGAGAAAACTGTTGGTGATAACCTGTTTTGAAATGACGGATGAAGGTCTGCCGGTTCAATTTTCACGCCCTTTTTTTGTAGATATAAAAGGCGTACAAAACAAAATAGAACGGATCCATCAGGAGATTGACCGGCTGAAAGCAAAACTGTCAAAAAGCACAGATAAAAAGAAAATAAAAATTTTAAAGCGGGAAATCAAACTCAGATGGAAAAAACTGAAAAAGCTTTCAAAAGAACTTGAACACCTGGCCTCAAATATAATTATTGCAATTGCAAAAATTCATAACTGTTCAACCATAGTTATCGAAGATCTCAGAGGGCTTAACGGCAAAAAATTTGCCCGCCGGCTTAACCGCAGGATTTACAGAACAATCAGAGCCGGTATTTTTGAAAAGCTGACATACAAGGCAGACCTCATTGGAAAAACAGTAAAGACAGTATTTCCTGCCTGGACCTCTCAATTCTGCCCCAAATGCGGTGAGTGTGGAGATCATAAAAATTACGGTGAATTCACCTGCTCCCATTGTGGGTATTCAGGCAACAGAGATTACATAGCAACGCAGAATATTGCACGAAAATTTTTTAAAATTTCGCTTAAAAGTTCAACAGGTTTTGGTTATATATCAGAATCTGCCAGCGCCGCTGTTACCGCTGGGGAATTTTTGAGTAAGATAGACAGATGGCTTAATGGATGGAAAAAATGTCTGAATGTTGCTCCTTTCATTGTTGAAATGAAAAACTGGAAGGCGTATCCGTTAATTGTATAAATGAGCATATTTGTCTATTTTTGTAGTGATAAAAAGTAACGGTCTTCGTTCAGGTTTACTTTTCGACTCTGTAATCATGGCAGACAATCTGGCTACGATTATGATTCATGAATTTGATAAAGTTATAGGTCACTTGTTCGAGATGGAGTCTATAGACAATGCCTTGAGACACACTTTGGGCTTAAAGTGACATCACAAGACCCCTACAACATACAACATACAACATACAACTTAAACCATGACCCCCTTCACCCAAGCCAACAACCACCTCCGCTCCGGCAACCCAGCCCAGGCCATCCCCCTTTACCTCCAGGCCCTGCGCACCACACCGGATCTCAGCCGCGTCATCACGCCCGGCATCATCCTGGCCCGCAAAAGGCATCTTGCCGCCCGCCAGAAGCAGAAGCCTACCGTGGCCGTCTGCGGGTGGGAACTTGCCCATAATCCAGCCGGAAGAGCCTATAACCTGGCCCAGATGTATGCGGCCTTTACAGACACGGAAATCATCGGCGCGTATTTCCCGAAATGGGACCGAAAGATCTGGCCGCCGCTGGGCAATGTGGAAATTCCGGTGCACAGCTTTGTGGCCGAGGACCAGACCCGGTTTGCGGACCAGGCCCTGGATCTGGTCATGGCCCATCCTTACGACGTGGTGCACCTGTCCAAGCCCCGGATGCCCAACATCCTGTTCGGCCTGCTCTACAAGCTGATCTGGGGTGCCACCGTATTGATGGACATCGATGACGAAGAACTGGCCTTTGCTGACGCAGAGACTCCCCTAACGCTGGATGCCCATCTGCAAAAACATGGCCGCCTGCCCGAATTGACATCCCTGGAGGGCAAGGAGTGGACCCGGTTGGGTGTTGGACTGGCCACAGCGTTTGACGGAATAACCGTCTCCAACCCGGCATTGCAGAAGCGCTACGGCGGGCAGATCATCCGCCATGCCAGAGACGAGAAACGCTTTCAGCCCTCACCGGAGCTGAGCAGCCAAAGCCGCAGTAAATTCAAGGTTCCGCCGGACAAGAAGGTGGTTCTGTTTTTCGGCACGCCCAGGGAGCACAAGGGCCTGCTGGAAACAGCCCGGGCCATTGCCGGCCTGGGACGCAAAGATGTGGTTTTCGCCGTGGTCGGAGACTTTCCAGATCCGGCCCTGAAGCAGAAGCTGCAGGAGATCAAAGGAGTGGAGACACTGTTCCTGGGCAACCAGCCCGTCCAGTCCATCCCGGAAGTGACCGCCCTGGGGGATGTCTGCGTGCTGCTCCAGGAACCGGGCGCCATGGTTTCCAATTTCCAGATCCCGGCCAAGCTCACCGACGCCCTGGCCATGGGCCGCACCGTGATCCTCCAGGATCTCCCGCCCACAGCCGACGTTATCCAGTCCGGCGCAGTCATCCCGGTTAAGGACAAGAACGCCCTGCCCCGGGCACTGGAACGGGCCCTTGCCCAGCCCCCATCGGCCCAGCCCGACACCAAGGCCCAGGACCTGTTTCTCAAGGAATTCTCCTTTGCCGCCAACACCCCCAGACTGCGCCAAACCTTGGAAACCGCCCGGTCCGCCCCCAAACCGCTGGATACCCTGCACCCACTGCTGCAACACATAGCACCCCTGGCCCCTTATAGTTCCCTGGCCGGCCTGCAAAGCAAAACCAAAGCACCTGATACCAAACACCTGAAAACAGAAAACGCGGTTTCCATCATCATCCTCACCCGCAACGCGGCCCAGCACCTGGACAACTGCCTGAACAGCTTTATAAAAACCAATACCCACAACCCGGTTGAACTGATCATCATCGACCACGCCTCCACGGACAACACCGCCGATGTCGTGGCCAAATACAAGAACAAAGGCGACATTCAGTACATCCACCGTGACAGGAACTACACCTTTTCCGAATCCTGCAACTTCGGCGCAACCAGGGCCAGACACCCCTATCTGCTGTTTCTCAACAACGACATAATTTATACGGATGATGTGCTGGGAAAAGCCCTGGAAACGCTGAAAAAAGATGAGAAGATCGGAGCGGTGGGAGTCCGCCTGGATGACGTCCCCGCCCAAGGCAAGACCCAGACCATCCAGCACCTGGGAATCGAGTTCAAGTGGAACGAAAAACGTGGCTACCACCAACCCCAACAAATCCGCCACCCCTCATTAAAGGATTTCCTCTCCGCCCCTACAACCTACAACCTACAACTTACAACTGCGGTAACCGCCGCTACCATGCTAGTCCGCAAAACCGATTTCAATACATTGAACGGCTTCACCACCGCCTACACCTACGGCCTCGAAGACATCGACTTCTGCCTCCGCCTGGGCCGGGACCTTCAAAAGAAGTGCTTCTGCATGAATGATATGGGCCTGCAGCATGTGGAAGGAGCAACGCGGAAGGGGATGTATAAGGATAAGTCAGAGGTTATTGAGAATAATCATAAGGTGTTTAAGGAAAAATGGAACACGTATATCCAAAACAACCTTATCCAAACAAAGCAGCCCACCACTACTGCTTCACCTACAACTTACAATCTAAAACCTACAACCTACAACTTAAAACTTCCAACCAAAATTCTTTTTGTCCTGCCCCAGACCATTGACGGCAACAACGGATATCAAGTCCAACTTTTGGCCCGAATGCTTTCATCCCAGGGCACACACTGCATTGTTGCCGTTCCGGAGCTCAGCGAGGGGCAATCAGCCATGAGCAACGCATCTTCATTTGCGTCCAATCATACTTATGACATCCGACCTCTGATTTCTGTTGTCTCCTATTCTTCCCTGCTGACTTCTGATCCCGCATCTCTGACCCTTGGCCCCCTGGACCTTATCCACGCCTGGACCCCCCGGGAAGTCGTCCGCCGGTTTACAGAAAAAATGCTGGAGAGACACCCGTGCTCATTGATCATCCACCTGGAAGACAACGAGGAATATTTAACCGAAACAGCTTTAAATCGTCCCTTTCATGAACTTGTCGCACTGCCTGAATCAGAGCTGGACAAGCTGATTCCACAAAACCGGTATCACCCAACCCGGGGCCGTCGGTTTTTAGACCAAGCCTCGGGACTGACTCTGATCATTGACACCCTCAACCGATTCAATACCCGAAACGTTCCCGTCCAAGTACTGGCTCCGCAAGTGGATGAAAGACTGTTTTACCCCAGGCCCCTTAACATGAAACTACGCCGGGCCAACGATATCCCGGATGATCACCTGGTTCTTGTATATACAGGCAATGTACATGCCGGCAACAAGGATGAGGTGAATGAGTTATACAAGGCTGTTGATATCCTGAATCAGCAGAGTTGTCCCACGGTGCTGCTTCGCACCGGTCTTGATAAAAAAGGCCTGGGCACTGAAAACTGGAACAGGCAATTTGAAAAGCACTTGGGCTGGGTCAAAAGAGAACAGATTCCCGATATCCTGGCTGCAGCCGATATCCTGGTCCAACCGGGGGAACCCGGCCCGTTCAATGACGAACGCATCCCCTGCAAGCTGCCGGAATTTTTTGCCATGGGGCGGCCGGTGGTGCTGCCGAAGACCAACCTGGGGTTGAAGGCGGCCCACGGTAAGAAGGCATATGTGCTTCAAAAAGCCGACGCCGAAGGGATTGCAGCGGCAACAAAAGAAATTTTCAGTAACAAAACTCTGGCTGGCCATCTGGCCAAGGAGGGAGCTTTTTTTTTCAGAACAATCTTTGATGCACATCATACAATAAAGAAACTTGCATTGATTTATACAAGCGAGACGTTACAAAACTTTACTTTTACACATAAACAATGATCACTAAATTCTTTGGGGAAACCAAATATGAAAATACCACTCTGCTACCCTTTTAATGTCATTCAAAGCGGCTATCCAACAAAAATATTCGTCCCTTTGCCCCCCCGCCCTGTTCCAACATATCGTTTCCATTTTTAAGCAGTCAGACAAGATTAAAGAAATTCTCATCAATTCAGACAACGATACAATTGCCAAAGATGCCACTGGTCATTTTTCCCAAATAGGGCTTAATCAGAACATCGGCCATAACGTATGTTGGGTTGAACGAAGTGAAGCCCAACAACTTATCGGTGACTCAAGAGGCAGGGATGCGCTGGAGCCGATGCCCGTACAAAGGTCTCAAAATTTACGAACACAAATAAATTAGGTTTACCAAATGCGAGTACTAATTATCAATACATTTTCGTGCGGAGGTGGTGCCGCGCGCGCCGCGAGGCGATTACATCATGCTTTATTGGACCAAAACATAGATTCTTTCTTTCTTTCTTCAGACGGTATTGGAACAGAGAGAGACTATCTTGCTCAAATAACGGATTACAAGTCAGCTGAAATTGATGGCGATATTCAAGGTAACTATATAAATAAAAACCGCACAAGTTTATCAAACACCTTTTTTTCTGTAAGTTTAGCTCACTATGATATTATGAATTTGGTTTTGGAGATAAAACCGGATATCATTAATCTACATTGGGTTGCAAGATTTTTATCATACGAAATTCTTGAGCGTTTGCTAAGCCTTCACATTCCGATAGTTTGGACGCTCCATGATGAGCGCCCATATACAGGTGGGTGCCATTACACCGCTGGCTGTGATCAATTTATTTCCCAAAAATGTGCCAATTGTCCTCAATTAAAACAAGATCCGCTATCCCTTACAAAAAAAAACTTGGAGAAATCAAATAATTTACTCAAAGGGAAAAAAGTTACTGTAGTTTGTCCAAGTAGCTGGTTAAGTCGGCGTGCAAAGCAATCCGCTGTTTTTTGCGATAACCAAATTTTAACGATCAAGAACTGTGTGGAAATTGATATTTTTACACAGTTAGACAAAAGGAAAGAAAAAGAGCGTCTTGGAATACCAGTAGATTCGATTGCTATTCTCGCCGGTGCGCATGATAATAAGGAGAAAAGGAAGGGGTACAGCTATTTTCTTCATGCATTGAAAATAATAAACGACGATTATAGTCTTTCGACTTTTGTTAAACAAGGGAAAATTGTGATTCTGATTGTTGGTGAACATGCCGAAGATATCGAATTTCTGGGTTATAAGACGAAAAATTTTGGCTACATAAATGATGATTCTATGTTGTCTAGTATATACAATGCCGCCGATGTTTTTGTACTTCCGTCATTGGAAGACAATTTGCCTAATACACTGCTTGAGTCAGGTGCCTGTGCAACTCCAATGGTGGCATTCAACTCAGGAGGAATTTCAGACATTGTCATTGATAGAAAAACTGGATTATTGGCAAAAACTGGATCTGCTATTCAGCTTGCACTGCATTTAAAATTACTGATTAATTATCCAGATACGAGAAATAGACTTGGTGAAAATGCTAGAGCCTTTGTTACTAAAGAGTGCAATCCCAATAAACAAGCTGAAGAATATTTGAATGTTTATCAGTCGTTGACTTAATTAATTACAGCAGAATGTTGAAATCAGAGTCAACATCACATAGATTTATAACAAATTCAAGATATTGAAACACTATTTTAGGAGATGAACGTATGGAATCTACAAAAAATCAATGTATTGGTATTTACGGTTTTCCGAAAACAGGAAGTACGTGGTTAAGAGTTATTATCGGGGATCTTCTACAGACCCAAGCACAAGTACCAGAATGGTGTCCAGATATATATTGGGAAGCTGACATCCGCTCTTCAAAGCCATTATTTGATGCGGATAATCATCAATTAAATTTCTATAAATCCCATTCAAAAAGACTTACCGTGGCTTACAGAGGGCAACCATTACATACCGATAAGATAATTTATATTGTCCGACACCCTTTAGATGTCTTTTGCTCTCAACTAAATTATTTGCTGCGCGTAGCCCCCGGAGACTGGAGCCTCCCGAAAAAATATCTTCCTGAAGATGTGTCCGCTGCCAAAGAAAGTGGAATGATCACTGACTTCTACTCAGCTTTTATGTTGTTTGGAACACTGCAACCATATTTTTTTGATGCAGGATCCTGGTCAGAAAACTATTTGTACTGGTTATCCGGTAAAAGCGACACCCCAACATGCGTTATTAGATATGAGGATCTGTACTTTAATTTTGAACAAGAAGTAAACAAAATATGTAATTTTTTAAATTTGCACTTTCCATCTAACTTGGAGGAAATTCGTAATTTAATAGATACGAAAAAAACAGTTGATGGTGGTCGTTTTTACTGGCGGAAAAAACCAAATAATCATATCGAATTTTTAACGAATGACCAGATAGAAAATTTTTATCGATATTACTCTGAAATAATCCATTTATCAGGATATGATCGTAAAGAATGATTATGAAAATTTCCATTGTAACCCCATCTTATAACAGGCCGGACTACCTTTATGAAACCGCCTTCTCTATCTTAACCCAGCAAGGAGACTTTGATCTTGAGTACATCATTCAAGATGGAGGCTCTAAAAATGAGGTAATAAACTTAATAAAAAGAATTGAACGGGATCTTTCCATCGGCAGAATACCGCAAAGGTGTCGATCAGTTGAATTTCGCTGGTATTCCGAGAAAGACAATGGAATGTACGATGCCATTACTCGAGGCTTTGCCAACTCTACAGGCGAAATCATGGCATGGCTTAATTCAGACGATATGTACCATCCGTTCGCGTTGAAAACGATTACAAGAGTCTTTGGGGAATTTCGCGACGTTGGATGGATTACCGGAATACCAAATTCATTTAATTGCGATGGCGCGAGGGCCGGCTTCGATTATTTACCTTTTTGTTATTCCCAGTTTTTTATTGAGCTAGGTTACTATCGGCTGGATCTTGCAGAATACGGATTTAATTGGATTCAACAGGAGTCAACTTTCTGGAGGCGTGAACTTTGGGAGAAGTCGAAAAAGCTTAATCTGACATATCGATATGCTGCCGATTTTTTCCTGTGGCGAGATTTTGCGCGGTATTCAAAGCTTACGAAGGTATTTTCGTTCTTAGGAGGCTACCGTTTTCACGGAAATCAAATCACTGGAAACCCCGAACTCTATAATGCAGAGTTAGGGGATTTTAAAACCCCACCTGAAGGATTGAAAAGACTCAATCTATTGCTCAGTAAATTTGAATTTCAAAAGGAAAGAGTTTTGTGGAGCTTTGACTCTGAAGTAATTTTACAGGATGAGTTTGGTCTTCAGCGGCATGAACTGATAGGAGATTATATCTTTTGGAATTTCTCAAAAAAATGTTGGGAAAAGAGAAATAGTACAATTTTTGATCGGAATTATTTTACGCCATGTTAAAAACATTTGACATCTTCGATACATTGCTTTGCCGTTGTTTCGTTCATCCAATCGAACTGTTTGAATTTATTGAGTGGAAATACAATATTCCGCAATTCGGCAAGCATCGCCCACTTGCAGAGCTGGACGCTCGTAAAGAACTCAAGTTTGAATCCGAGGTTACCATAGAGGATATATACCGTTTTCTAAAAACACAGTTAAATCTCACGAGTGAAAAAGTAGCTCGATTGATTGAGCTGGAAAAGTATGAAGAGGTACGGTGCCTCAAACCAATCAGATTAGGGCACGAAAGGCTTCGGCAATCGCTTGTTGAGGGTAATGATATTGGCTTCATTAGTGATATATACCTTGATCGTGCCACGATAATGAGGGCTTTAAATGAGAACGGGGTCCCGGTGGCAGATTCTAATCTATATCTTTCAAGTGAACTTAAAGGCATGAAAAGCAATGGAAAGCTTTTTCGTGCTGTAATTGAAGCGCGTGGCATCGAGCCCGACCAAATATTTCATGTAGGCGATAATTTACGTAGCGATGTCGAGATGGCGCAAGAAGAAGGTTTAAACGCAGAACTGTTCAAATATATGGAAGCGAACAGATATGAAAAGCATGGAAACAATTCGCATATTCTTATCAAGCTCGCACATGGTGTAGCTCGTCAAGTAAGGTTAAGCAAGGAAGCTATCTCTTGTCGGAAGCATGATACAATTTATGACGTTAGCGTATCTTTGGTTGGGCCATTAGTGTTCGCATTCGCGTATTGGTGTTTACGGGAGGCCGACAAAAAGAATATCACAAATTTATACTTTTTGTCACGTGATGGACAAATTATTTCTGAAGTCGCCAAGTTAATAGGTAAATCTTCGTTTCCTAAGATTCATGTACGTTATCTTTTTGTATCTCGTCAAGCACTGTTGCTACCAGCTATGACTGAACTTGTAGAAGAAGAGTTCGAATGGATCTTGGCGCCGACTTATTATTTTAGTTTAAATATTGTATTTAAAAGGGTTGGATTACAGCCAGAGGCTTATAGAGAAGGTCTTCAGAAAGTTGGATTAGGGATGGGATTCGATGAACAACTGGATGAGGAAGCTCGGATTATTCTGAAGGAGTTTTTTAGATCAATATCTAGTGATATCTTGAAAATCGCAGCGGAAAAACGAAAATTATTAGTAGCGTATCTCGCACAAGAAGGTTTTTTAGCGGGTACTAATAAAGGTATTGTGGACGTTGGTTGGAGTGGTACTCTACAACGATCTCTTTCAAGAATTATTGGCATAGAAGATTTCCCTGAATCTTTGACTGGCTTTTACTTTGGAATTACTCGAAAAAAAACGCTGCCGCAGGATCCGATGCTCGGTTGGTTTTTTGATTTGGAAAGAAAGCGAGATCTGATTAATAATTTTTATATAATTCCGGTGGTTGAGTTGTTTTTTGCTGCTAACCATGGAGGTGTTATTGATTATTATTTGGGGGAAAAAGATATTAAAGTAAATTTAAGATATGAGAGAAATGATAGAGCACTTAAATGGGGGCTGTATTATCAGCATAAAGGTATTTTGGATTTTGCTGAGCGATTCCTTCAATGTAGTGATTCTGCTCAGATAGACGATGTCCCTGAGCTGTTTGCGGATGAGGTTGAACGAACGCTTAAGCTTTTTTTTACCGATCCAACCATCGAAGAAGCACGAGCTTACGGTGCTTACGAAGATGCAGAGGACCAAAACGAATCTTATTTTGTTCGGCTTGCAAAAGGGTATGATTTCTACGAACTAATTGATTTCTTTCGGCATGGAAAGAAACACCATCATAACGAATGGCTTGAAGCGGCTTTTGTCCTTTCAAGGCGAGATTTTGTTGATTTTGTTAGGAGATACGTTAGGCTTTGTTCCTAAAAAACGTGAGAAAATCGGCATCCTTCATTTGAGCTCAAAAGTAGTTTACACTTTTGGTTTTTAAATTTTTAAATGCAACTATAGTGGTCGGGTCGTGTAGAAGACCACTATATCATGCCACCAAATGTCAACCGGCATATTTTTTACTACGAGGCTGCCCGGCCAATGACATAGTCATCACACATTATGACATGCCAGCATCTCACATGCTTTCTCCTGAGCAAGACTTTGATTGCACAAGTCTTTAACAGGTGTGGGGATTTTGGTGAATTCCGGGGACACCACACTTATATCCGGGGATTGCCCCGGCGTATATATTACCATCCGCCCTTAGCCCCTTCTCGGCGGCCCTTTTTTGAACTTCAGTTCGGTAATTATATGGAACAACAAACTTAATGAACAATAAATCAATCATCGTCTGCACGGGTGCCCCACGAAGCGGGGTTAAGGCTTTAGCGACCTGCCTTCAGGTACTTGGTTTTCCTACGGGCAATCATATCCAGCCAGATCCAGAGACCATAGACAGACTGTTGCTTCAGGATTTGGGCCAGCCTGCGGGCTCATTGCCTTATGACTGGATGGCATCAGAGGCATATTCAAGGGCGAAGGGAAGAATTGGCAACTTCATATCCCAAACCGGAACACTGCCGGATAAGCCGCTTCAGGTAAACTTAAACGCTCTCACCCTTCCTCTCTGGCTGGATACGTTCAAGAAGCATGAGATCACGGTAAAGCTCATTCATATCTTGCGCCATCCATATGAAGTCGCACTCAGTCTCCAGTCCAACCAGAACATGGATCTACACCAGGCTCACATCCTCTGGCTTTCCCACATTCGCGAGACTTTGCGGGCTTTGAACGAGCTGGATTATTCTTCGGTTACTTTTGATCAGTTGTTGGCTGATCCAGTTTCCACTTTAAATACTGTCTTCGGATCTTCACTGACTTCTGTCCTCCGATCTCTGACATCTGATCTGTTGGACCTTGTCCAACCAGATCTTAAAAACCACCACGCTTCCAACCTATCCGATGCCGATAAGGAAAAATTCAAACCCTACGCCAAGCTATATGACCAGCTAAGAGCAACGCAATACGCTTCATCAGCACTGAATAGCTATAATCAGCGGATAAAGAGTATTGGCTCTTCTGAAATTGATTTGATCGACTCCCTTTTGAACGTCATCAGTATGCTTGAAGGCAGCCGGCATTACCACCATTGCTCATTGCCCGTTGCAAATTTCCATTTATACGCTACCATTACTTTCCCCACAACCAGCAAAAATGGCGAAAATGGCGTAGTCATGAAAACCATTCCCCTCATAGAAAATCAGTGGCAAGAAATCTCCTTGCCTGTGCCTAACCCTGAATTATTGACATCGAATAACATCACAATCCATCCATTAAATACTCATGGTTTTATTAAGGTATCGAATATTAATTTGGTTAATAAGGTTACTGAAAAAGCAATCTGGGAAGCAAATAAAGTCAAAGACTTTGATCAGGTAAATATTACCGGCTCCGCCATTAGGCTGAATAGCTCAGCAGGTTTAACTGTTTTAGTGACTGGCAACGACCCAACAATTACACTCCCAGTTTTCAATCAAACATGGGACGTCTCATCAGAGCTGCATGTATGCCTGAAAGTTTCTACACAGCAAGACGAACTGACGAACTTTCTCCCACTTTCTTCAATCAGAGATAAACCTGAGTTAGCGGCATAAAGATTGCTTTTTTAATTATAACATATTGAAATTTTAATATAAAATTAATACAATGGCATTAAAAAAACATTCACTTCGGAGGTGAAGACCGATGCCGACCACTATCAATGTAAAACATGGAAATGAAAACCTTGTCAGTCAAAGCGGATTGCTCCCTGTAGGTGCATTGCTTAAGTCGATTAATTTTGCCCAGCGGTTCAAAAATTTACCGGATGTACATTGTGTTGATCCTAATATTTCTCATGGAGAGATCCTTTCGTCCATGTTGGGACTTATTTGTGTTGGTAAGCCAGACTATATCGCTATTGAAATTTTCAGGCAGGATCCATTTTTCTTTACACAATCTCTGGGAATCAGCAATTGTCCTTCTCAATCAACATTGCGTGAACGCATTGACCTGATCGGGGAATCTGCCAATGAACTTATCAAGGAGGCTTCAGTTGAAATGATTCGAGGCAAAGCACCCGCCATTTCACCGGTTCAGACGAGTGTCGGCAATTATATTCCCTTAGATCTGGACGTTAGCCCTTTTGACAATTCAAAAACGAAAAAGAGGGAGTTTCCAGGACATACAAAGGCTGTGATGGCTATGCACCAATGTTCGGATATTTAGGAACTGAAGGATACTTAATCAATGTAGAGCTTAGAGAAGGCAGCCAGCATTGTCAAAAAAACACCCCGGAATTCATTCAAGAAATATTAAAATTAACCAGGCAGATTACCCAGGAACCTCTTCTTATCCGTCTTGATTCAGGAAATGACAGTCAGGATAATTTTGAAGTAATAAAAACATGCGAAGGTGTTGATGTCTTGGTTAAGCGCAATTTACGTAAAGAATCTTTGGATGGTTGGCTTATCCTGGCCCAGAATACTGAAAGCGTTAGATTGATTCGCTGTGGACACAAAAGTGTGTGGGTCGGGCAAACAACTGTTGACCCAAAAGGGCGGGCATTGCCACGTCCGATTGTCTTCAAAGTGACTGAACGATATGAAGAAAAAGGGGAGCCCCTGCTTTTTCCCACAATTGAAGTCGAGACCTATTGGGTTACCATCGCCGGGCTGAGCCCCCAAGAGGTCATCAATTTATACCATGATCATGGAACCAGTGAACAATTTCATTCAGAAATCAAAAGTGATCTTGGGTTAGAACGCTTCCCCAGTTGCCGTTTTAGCAGCAACAGCCTGATTCTCCATCTTGCTCTTTTGGCGTATAACATTCTTAGAATCATAGGCCAAATTAGCCTTGAGGAGCAGGATGAGAACAATCTTCCGATCAACCGTAGAAAAAAAGTCTCACGAAGGAGGTTAAGAACAGTTATGCAGGATTTAATGTATATGGCTGGCCGTTTAATATATAGTGGTCGGCGGTGGAGCATTTCATTTGGTAAGATCAACCCGTTTGCCCAATTGGCTGAGAACGTATTGTACCGGTTACGTTGTTCTCCAGGATAAGCACATTATTGGGTAAAAAATCGGGATGGAGAAGTTATGCGCAGAGCGCTAATGGTGAACTGTGCCTATCTGGCGTGATTTGACCATGGGTAATCAAGTATAGTTCAGTAAAAAAATGGATTAGCTAAGATTGCTGGCCAATAAGTCATCAAATATGATCTTGGGTCAGGGTTTGCAGAGGCCAAGCCTCAGCAGATTTTTATGTATCAGAGCGCAAGGGTTGGCTAAGCAAATTTTATGCCGGGAATCCAGGATAAAGAATACCCAATAAGAACAATACACCATTTATCAAGCTCAGGCGGGACATTGATCAGTAAATGCATTTCAGCCATGCCAGATGTGGTCATGCTCAGCGAGATCAATCCATGCAGCGAAATGGGCGGGCTTTTTTTTGATCCTTTTGATCCACTTAAACATTTTCAAAAGAAGTATCCTGAAATTTCATATAAAGATGCGGATAGTTTCAAGGCTATTTTTTACGAACGTATAAAGTGGGTAATAGAGAAATGTAAAAAACATCAAAAATCTTTGGTTATACGAGACCATTCTCACAGCGACTTCTTATTTCAGGGGGTATTAGAGCATCCGCCTGTTTATTCTTTTTTGAATGAATTATACAATGTTGTTCCAATAATTACACTAAGAAATCCCATTGACTCATACCTGTCTATGATGAAACACTTTTCCAGTGCTACAGATGTAAAGAGTTTTGATGAGTACTGTAAAAGGGTATTGGCGTTTATTGAAAAATACAGTTTCGCCGAAGTATTTCTTTATGAAGACTTTGTAGACAATCCTGATAGAACTCTTCAAAGAATGTGCGAGATTTATGGAATTGAATATGATCCATCATATAAAAACAATTTTCATGAAATTACATTAACAGGGGATAGCGGGCGCGGCAGTAAACAAAAACTCAAAGAAATTAAAAAACTTGATAGAAGAGAATATGGGCAAGATTTTTTTCAGGAAGTTAAAGAATCTGTGTCTTTCAAGCAAATCTGTGACTTGCTGGGATATCAGGATGATATTCGTCCACCACAAGGTCTTGATTAATTCACCTCGCATTAAATTAGAATATCCGTTTAGTTTGAAAAAATAAAAAACAAGGTTCTTTAAGGTTGTGAAAAACAAAACCGCTTTGATTATCGGCGTATAAGGTCAGGATGGGGCGTATTTAGCGAAACTGCTGCTGGAAAAAGGGTTTCTTGTATATGGGACATCCAGAGACGCCCAGACATGTTTGTTTGACAATTTGGTTAAACTGGGAATTCGGAAACAGGTCATGCTCAAGTCCATGACATTGAATGATTTCCGCAGCGTGATACAGACGCTGAGTACAGTTGCACCGGATGAAATCTATAATTTAGCCGGGCAGTCTTCAGTAGGCATGTCGTTTGAGCTGCCTGTAGAAACCTATGAGAGTATTGCTTTGGGTACGCTGAATCTGTTGGAGGCAATACGGTTTCTGGAAATCGAAATAAAAAGTTATCATGCCTCTTCCAGCGAGTGTTTCGGCAATACAGCAGAACATCCTGCCACCGAAGAAACCCCGTTTCGGCCGCGCAGTCCCTATGCCGTGGCTAAATCTACCGCCTTCTGGACCACAGCCAACTACCGGGAAGCTTATCACCTGTTTGCATGCTCGGGCATCCTGTTTAACCATGAATCACCGCTGCGGCCTGAACGTTTTGTTACACGCAAGATTGTTCGCAGTGCCTGTCGAATTGCCAAGGGGTTGCAGGATGTATTGGATCTGGGCAACATCGATATACAGCGGGACTTGGGGGTACGCGCCCGACTATGTTCAGGCCATGTGGCTGATGCTCCAGCAGGACAGCCCGGATGACTTTATTATTGCCACAGGCCGGACGTCCAGTTTAAAGGATTTCGTACAAATCGTTTTTGCCGGTGTCGGACTGGACTGGTCAAAATATGTTCGGACCCGGCCGGAACTTCTCCGGCCGACAGACATTAAAATCTCCCGCGCCAATCCGGAAAAAGCCTATCGGGTTCTGGGCTGGGAAGCCCGGCATACCATAGAAGATGTGGCCCGGATGATGGTGGCGTCGGAAATGGTATTGTTAAATTAACAGGAAAAAGGACAAAAAAATGAAAAAAGCGCTCATAACAGGCGTTACCGGACAGGATGGCGCTTACCTTGCCCAGTTTCTGCTGGAAAAAGGATATGAAGTCCACGGTATCAAGCGCCGGGCATCTTTGCTGAACACGGACCGGGTGGATCATTTGTACCAGGATCCCCATGCGGAAAACCGGAAATTCATCCTGCATTACGGGGATCTGACCGATTCCACCAATGTGATCCGCATCCTGCAGCAGGTGCAGCCCGATGAGGTGTACAACCTGGCAGCCCAGTCCCATGTCCAGGTCTCTTTTGAATCCCCTGAATACACGGCAGATACCGATGCCCTAGGGACCCTGCGGATGCTGGAAGGCATCCGCCTGCTGGGTATGGAGAAAAAGACCCGGTTTTACCAGGCATCCACTTCAGAACTGTATGGAAAGGTCCAGGAGATCCCCCAGTCCGAGACCACCCCGTTTTATCCCCGTTCCCCCTATGCCTGTGCCAAGCTCTATGCCTACTGGATCACCGTCAATTACCGGGAAGCCTATGGCATTTACGCGTGCAACGGGATCTTGTTCAACCATGAATCCCCGATACGGGGAGAAACCTTTGTCACCCGGAAAATCACCCGGGCTTTGGCCCGTATTCTTCTGGGCCTGCAGGACTGTCTGTATCTGGGCAACCTGGATGCCCGGCGGGACTGGGGGCATGCCAAAGATTATGTCCAGATGCAGTGGCTGATGCTCCAGCAGGACACGCCTGAAGACTATGTGATTGCCACAGGGGAGCAGCATTCAGTCAGGGAATTTGTGGAGATTGCCGCTGCTGCCTTAGGCATTGAGATCTTGTGGCAGGGAAGCGGCAAAGAGGAGAAAGGTATGGTGGCAGGGGTGAACACCCCGGACACCCCGTTGAAAAAAGGGCAGCAGATCGTGTCGGTGGATCCCCGGTATTTTCGACCCACAGAAGTGGAAACCCTGCTGGGTGATCCCACCAAAGCCCGCACAAAGCTGGGCTGGGTCCCCCGGATATCTTTTGATGCCCTGGTACGGGAAATGGTGGAACAGGACTTGGAATCAGCCCGGCGGGACAAGTTGTGTGCCGATGCCGGCTTCAAAGTCTGCGCTTACAATGAGTAAGGGGTTCAGCGCAACTATTTCAAGGGAGAATTAAAAATGGCCAAACAGAAAATATTTGTAACAGGGCACAATGGCATGGTGGGCTCGGCGATTGTCCGTCAGTTGGAGCGAAAAACCAATGTTGAACTTCTCACTGCTGCCCGCACTGAACTGAACCTTCTAGACCAGGCAGCGGTGCAGACCTGGTTTGAAAACAATCCGGTCGATCAGGTGTATATCGGCGCAGCAAAGGTGGGGGGGATTCATGCCAACAATGAATACCCGGCTGAATTTATCTATGAAAACCTGATGGTTGAAGCGAACCTGATTCATGCGGCACACCAGGCCGGCGTGCACAAGCTGCTGTTTCTGGGATCGTCCTGCATTTATCCCAAACATGCGGAACAGCCCATGCGTGAAGATGCCCTGCTTACAGGGACTTTGGAACCTACCAACGAGCCTTATGCCATCGCAAAAATTGCCGGAATCAAGATGTGTGAAAGCTATAACAGGCAGTATGGACATGATTACCGCAGTGTCATGCCCACCAATCTCTACGGCCCCAATGATAATTTTCATCCCAAAAACAGTCATGTAATACCGGCCCTGCTGCGCCGGTTTCATGAAGCCAGAAAGGCCGGTAAAAAGCAGGTTACCGCCTGGGGAACCGGCAAACCCATGCGTGAATTTCTGCATGTGGATGATATGGCTGCGGCCTGTGTCCATGTCATGGAACTGGACACAGAAACCTATCAGGCCCATACGCAACCAAAGATGTCCCACATCAACGTGGGGTCGGGGGTCGATTGCACCATCCGTGAATTGACCGAAACCGTGGCCAAAGTGGTGGGGTTTGAGGGAGAGATTGTATGGGATACCAGCAAACCCGACGGCACACCGCGCAAACTGCTGGATGTGTCGCGCATGAAGGCCCTGGGGTGGGAGGCATCTATCGGTTTGGAAGATGGGTTGCGTCAGACCTATGCCTGGTTTCTGGACAATATTAATAAGTTCAGACGATAGAATTTTTGTATGTTCGCTTTTCAAAGGTGTTTATCATGATTCAGCCAATCATCATTGCCGGTGGTTCCGGCACAAGACTCTGGCCCATGTCCAGAAAACTGTATCCCAAGCAATACCTGGCCCTGGCCGGTGAGATGAGCATGCTCCAGGAGACTTTGAAACGCCTGGAGGGGCTTGATGCAGACCCACCTGTCATTGTCTGCAATGAAGAACAGCGTTTCATGGCAGCGGAACAGATGCGGCGGATGGGCCTGGAAGATGTTACCATTATCCTTGAGCCTGAAGGCCGCAATACTGCCCCGGCCATCGCTCTGGCAGCGCTGCATGCGGTTCAGGCGGACAGGGATCCTTTGTTGCTGGTACTTCCGGCGGATCACCTGATAGACCATCAGCAGGCGTTTCATGCCGGGATACAGAATGCGCAAGTTCTTGCAGAGCAGGACAGGCTGGTAACCTTCGGGATCGTTCCTGACAAGCCTGAAACAGGGTATGGCTATATCCGTAAAGGGGAGAGTCTGGGTGACACCGGATTCTGTGTGAGCGGTTTTAAGGAAAAACCGGATGCGGCCAGGGCGCAAACCTACTTGAATTCAGGCGATTATCTATGGAACAGCGGCATGTTCATGTTCCGGGCACAAAAATATATTGAAGCGCTTGAACGGTTTCAACCGGATATCATTAAAACCTGCAAAGCGGCCATGGAAAATGGCTCTCAGGATATGAATTTTATCCGGGTGGACAAGAAAATCTTTCTGACCTGCCCGGATGACTCCATCGACTATGCGGTCATGGAAAAGACAGATGCCGCAGCAGTGGTGCCGCTGGATGCGGGCTGGTGCGATGTGGGCTCCTGGACCGCCCTGTGGGAGATCAGCGCCAAGGATGATAAAGGCAATGCCTGCAAAGGAGATGTGCTGGCCCTTGATACCAGCAACAGCCTGATAATGGCTGACAGCCGGCTGGTGGCCACCCTGGGAATCGAGGACCTGGTCGTGGTGGAGACCAAGGATACCGTATTGATAGCCAGCAAGGACAAGGCCCAGCATATCAAGTCCATTGTAAAAGAACTCAAAGCCAGGGACCGGACTGAGCACATCACCCACAGAGAAGTGTTCAGGCCCTGGGGATCTTATGACAGCATCGATATCGGGGGCCGATACCAGGTAAAACGTATTACCGTCAAACCCGGCGCCAAACTGTCCGTTCAGATGCATCACCACCGGGCTGAACACTGGGTGGTGGTCTCAGGTACCGCCAGGGTGACCAACGGAGAAAAATCTTTTCTGGTCACTGAAAATCAGTCCACATATATCCCGGTAGGCCAGGTTCATGCCCTGGAAAACCCCGGAACCATCCCCCTGGAGCTCATAGAGGTCCAGTCCGGGTCGTATCTGGGAGAAGATGATATTGTGCGGCTGGAAGACAGGTATGGGCGGGTTGAGTGATAAGAAGGGAGGGGCTTGACAGGTCGGATACTGATGCTATCATAGTGAATGATCAATTCTGGAAAAGATAGATTTACGGGGGGCAATTATGGAGGCCATCAGACAAATAGTTGATCTAAACAAATTGGAGACTGTTATTAACATTCCAAAAGGGTTTAATTATACCAAAGTCGAGGTCATTATTTTCCCTGCGGATGAACCGAAAGAAAAAAAAAGAAGTTTTGGACCATATGAAGGGAAAGGCAGCTTTAAGATGCATAGTGACTTTGCCATGACTGAATCAGAATTGCTGGGCCATGAATAAGCTTTAGTTCGGTAACCCTTGACTGAATCCCCCTCCGAAGGGTAAAATTCCATCATGACAGACGAGAAAAATAACAGCAAGGTGGTCAATCCCCATGACAAGGTGTTCAGGGAGGTCTACGGCAACAAGGAAAATGCCCGCAGCCTTTTAGCCGACAAACTGCCGGACA
Organism: Desulfobacter postgatei 2ac9; assembly: GCF_000233695.2. Classification (NCBI taxonomy): domain Bacteria; kingdom Pseudomonadati; phylum Thermodesulfobacteriota; class Desulfobacteria; order Desulfobacterales; family Desulfobacteraceae; genus Desulfobacter; species Desulfobacter postgatei. Next base: position 3,290,863 of record NZ_CM001488.1, read on the forward strand.
AAGTGCTGAAGCTGGTGGACCTGAACAGCCTGGAGATCAGTAAAGACAGCTTCATAGAAAAAGAGCTGGCTGATTATTATTCCGACATGCTCTACAAGGTGAAACTGACAGACGGCAGCCAGGGATTCATCTATGTGCTGTTTGAACACAAAAGCTACTATGATCGGTTTGTGCATCTCCAGCTGCTGGAATACATGGTCAAGATATGGCGGCTGCATATTAAGCAGCATGAAGAAAAGCCGGTCTGTCTTCCCATTGTGATTCCGCTGCTGGTATGTCACGCCAGGCAGGAGTGGCCGGAAAATACAGAGCGGCTGTCATCCTTGTTGTCCGGGCCGGTGGAGGAGCTTGCCGGGTACATCCCGGATTTTGCGTTTGAACTGTACGACCTGCACCGGTACTCTGATGATCAGATCAAAGGGACCATCATGAGCCGGGTGATATTGCTGCTGTTCAAACACATCAGAGATCCGGATTTACGACAGAAGCTGCCGGGTATATTGGCACTTATGCGTAAATTGATGGAAAAAGAAACCGGGTTGCAATGGATTGAGGTGGTGGTCAGGTACCTGGCATCGGCCCTGGAAGATGATGAATTATCGGTGAAACAAATAAAGGAAATAGCGGAAGAGGCTATTTCTAAAGAGACAGGAGAATATATTATGACACTGGCTGAGAAATTAAAGAACGAGGGCAAGCTGGAAGGTAAGCTGGAAGGTAAGCTGGAAGGTTACAGAGAAACCATAGAGCTTAGCATGGCCGTTAAATTCCCTGGAGACATCGGCACTGTGATGGCCAGGGTGAATGAAATTGATGACCTGGATACACTGGTAGAAATTACAAAGGCGATCCACACCGCAAAAGACATCTCGGAGATTCTATCCCTGCTGAAATAACATGAACCTTTTTCCATAAAATCATGGAATTCCGGGTAGAGTAGAGCACTGATTCGGCCGGTTTCTTCGGCCCTTTTTATATTCGAGACGCCTTGCCGCACGCGGCTACTACGTGTTCCAAAGGCCTTGCATCCTCAGTGCTCCCTCATCAAACCGTGCATACGGTTCTCCCGTACACGGCTTTCCGATGTTCTTCATTGTAAGGCTTGCGCCCTTTTCCACTTTGCGTAAGTTGGGATTCTATACAAATACAACTTGTTGTACAGAAAATCTGTAGAAAACCGTTTATACCCATTTGTCCTGGTACGAACTTTATGCCGTACGCATAAATGCTTACGGACCCTTTCTTCGGTAAACCATTTGACCCGAGCCATCACTTTCGTGCTGTGCTGGTAGTGAAAGTAAGCTGACCAGCCTTGGGTCGCATAGTTGATCTCATCAATCAAGTCCGGCACCGATACCGGTGTTCTTCGGCGGTGAGTTAACCTTTTCACCGTTGCCTTGATGCGCTCTTCCGAGCGTTTGGATGGCTCAGTGTGTGGGTACCACTTCCCGCTTCGGGGGCTGCGTCTCATTTGAAATCGGAACCCAAGGAAATCAAAGCTATCTTGATAGGCATTGATTATCTTGGTTTTCTGATCATTGAGCCTGAGTTCGCATCTATCCAGAACCATCTTCACCATTTGTATCGGTGCGTCTATTTTACCTTTACAGAGTATCACAAGTCGAGTAGCCCGAGGGAACCACCCCCTCAGGCCCTCACAGAACCGGACGTGAACGTCTCCGCTCATCCGGCTCCTATTGACCAGCCTATGCATAGAGTAGTCTCCAATGGGCAAACAAATTTGGCTGTCTTCGTGCAATTCGAGCCAGCCACTGACTTGCCCTTCGTCGATGTCCCCTAAAACGTTTGTATTTCCTTGTTGCCCAAATCACCAACCGGCGATCCAGGCACCTTAAGGCCGGGTAGAGTGCAGATTTATAAAACCTGCCATAGTAGTTAATCCAACCTTGAATGACAGGATTGAACATGTGGGCTAAATCTTCCAGGCTCTTGTCACTGCGCCTGGGCCAATTCCACTTTCGTGAGGTTTGCCGAATTGCTTTTGCTGCTTTATTGCTGACAGCAGGAGAAAATTAATGAAGAATTTTCCCCATCGGTTCTTTGATTTCCGAGCACGAAATGTATAACCCAGAAAATCAAAACTTGTCAGGGCATAATCCTTTTGCCGGTCTGTATCCTTGCAGTAGACTATTTTCGTCTTCTCCGGATGTAATTCCAGTCCCACATTCTCCATTCGCTCATTCAGCTTTCTAAGCAAATATTCAGCCTGGGCAAGGCTTTTACAATGGCACACTGCATCATCCGCATAACGCTCAAACGGTGTGGCCGGGCACTGCCTTTCCATCCAGTTGTCAAATGCATAATGCAAAAGAGATTGGCCAGCAAGGGACTGATAACACCTCCTTGCGGGGTTCCCTTCTTTGGATGGAATAGTGTGTGGTCTGTCATCATCACAGGGGCTTTCAGCCACCGTTCTATATACAGAAGCACCCATCTGTCATCCGTGTGATACCGAACT
>NZ_CM001488.1:3293441-3303479 GCF_000233695.2 Desulfobacter postgatei 2ac9
ATCGTGAAAATAGATGTAATATTGCTTGACCGGTTTGCGGCATTTGAAAAGTCGATGGAATTTTTTACCGTTTTTTGATGTCAGCTCCCGGGCAGCCATGGTTTGCACCGGTTCCTTGTCGCCCAGGATGCAGAAGACAAAGTTCCCCTTTCCCTGAAAGCCATTGGCGTAGTGCTTTTGAACATACTGCAGCTTGGCGCCATCTGTACCTCCATCCACGGCCGGCCACCAGAAAATCGGGATATCGTATTTTGCCGCCTGCTTTGAGATATGGGTGTTTAGCTGATCGGTGACAATTCGCATGACACCGTTGGGGGGCTTGGAAAATCCCAAGCTCCTCAAAAAGATGACAATGTACCCGATGGAAAAGAAACTCCGGATGTATCCTCGAATGATAACGCGATCGAAACAAGTGTAATTAAATTTGATATTTTTAGAGAATTGATCTACAAAAGTGTTGTCCATGGGTTTTTCTTTTTTTTTTGAGGTTAGGTGTGGTAACTCAACCTTAATTTTTATAAGGATAACCCATGGCATTCAAGACTTTTCTATGTTGGCAGGTTTCGGAACTTTAGTTTGGTAAACTGTTTATAAACAATTCGCCGGGGATAACCGCATGGAAAAAAATAGCGTGAAAGAGGCGGGAATCGAAGCTTCTGAAAATGTAATCAGCATCAACTCAGTTATCGGAGATGATCTCAAACAACTAATTGAAAAGATAGAAAAAACAGGCCAATCTATTTTGATTGTCCGTGGTAACAAACCAATTGTCAAGATTGTTCCCCAGAAAAAAAATGATCCTTTAGAGATGGATCCAATTCTGGAAGGGGCTTGTTTTGTCGGTGATCCCACAGAGCCCCTCCCGGATTCCGACTGGCCGGAAGAGTTGAGATGATTTTACTTGATACACATGCGGCTGTCTGGCTTGCTTCAGATCAGAGCAAGCTGTCTGTGGAGGCGAGAAAAACAATATCACTTCATGCTGATAAATTGCATATATCAGTCGTTTCGGCCTGGGAAATATCAATGCTTTACCGGAGAAAAAGACTTCATTTGCCGATTGAACCTGAGCTGTATCTGGATCGAATGATAAAACAACATGCATTGAATGAAGTGCCTTTATCTCGCCATATTGCACAATTGTCCGTTCGTCTGCCGGAAATTCATAATGATCCGTTTGACAGATTGACAGAGTCCTCATTGCCTTATGTCAGGCCAATGAATGGACGTTGTTGTCCAAAGACAAGCTAATAGCCAAATATCCTGATATCCATATCGTCTGGTAATCGTAATCGAGGTCGGATACTGCTCCCGGGCGGTAAAGGATTAGGGGGACAGCATACATATTATCGATCACAACTTTTTTGGAAAATGATTTAATTCTTGCTTTATTTGATTGCATTATGATATGTTGCAATCAAATAAAGTATAGAATGGAGGTGATATCATGCCATCAATCACTGTCAGGAATGTACCGGATGAAGTTCACCGCGCTTTGCGGGTTAGAGCAGCACAACATGGCCGAAGTGCCGAAGCGGAGATTCGTGAAATATTGGAGAATGCTGTCCAGCCGGAAGGAAGGGTAAAACTTGGTTCGTTATTAGCTCGCATCGGGTCTAAAATCAATTTGACCGATGAAGAGTTTTCGATTTTTGACCAGAGTCGAGATAAAACTCCGGCCAAACCATTGGATTTTTAAATGATACTGTTAGATACAAATGTAATTTCGGAACCGTTGCGTCGTTCTCCTGAGGCCCGTGTTATTAATTGGATTGATGCACAATCACTTGAAACACTTTATTTATCAGCCATCACTGTTGCTGAATTGCGTTTTGGGATCGCAAGCCTTCCAGTTGGAAAGCGGCGAGATGAACTGGAAAACAGTATTGAAAATCAAATTTTGCCGCTATTTACCGGACGTGTACGCCCGTTTGACATTAACTGCACAACCGCTTATGCTGAACTCATGGCAAAAGCCAAATCCAGCGGCTTGGCAATTGCTGCCGCGGATGGATATATTGCGGCGATTGCTGCGACTAACCGATTTAGCGTCGCGACACGAGATGTTAGCCCATTCCAGGCAGCAGGTATCGATATTATCAACCCTTGGGAGATGTAAACAGTGTCGGAGTTCCAGTCTGGTCGGGGTCGGACCAAATTCATGAGTAATATAAGACAAAAACCCCTCCAAAATCCTCTTAGGAGCCTTATTTGCCCCCCCAAAAGAGAGTGTTTAAGATAGAACACGAATCATTGGCCCGCGCAAATCGACATTTTATCCCCGGGTATATCTGGCACATCACGCATCGGTGTCATAAGCGAGAGTTCTTGCTCACGTTTTCGAAAGATAAAAAACGTTGGGTGTCGGCAATCGGAAGAAATTGTGTTTCCGCAGGTGATTCATATCAGCTCCGCGAACCTCAGGCATCTTATAATGCTGATTTCGGGTTTAAAAACGGCAGCATAGGGCTTGAAAATACCTTTGAATGGCGATATTTTTTAAAATTCATTATGTTAACGTGGCCCGACCCTAAGCCCCCCCAAGCCCTGTAAACCACACCCATTGACAGCATCTGTTGACGGTGATAGTTTTACATCAAGGATTTTTCATAAAAAACAACTTGGACTTGGATAACCATACCATGACAACAACCATAACAGTAAGGCAGGTTGTAAAAACACATAACCGCCAACTTTTTATTACGCTTCCGGAAGGATTTGATTTTGAGGAAGTGGAAGTTATCGTTATGCCGGCGTCAAGGCCAAAGGATCAAATTTCCTTTTGGGAATCATCAGATATTGATATGGCCGGAAAGATAGGACTATCTTCTGCCGGTTTTCCTGAAGATGACGAGGACTATTCAGAATGGTAGGCAGAATTTATCTGGCTAAAATTTACTTCACAGATCTTTCAGAGTATAAAATAAGACCTGTACTTGTTTTGCGAGTATACGGAGAAGACTGTCTATGCCTGCCTTTGACAAGTAACCTGAAGCACGAAGGCTTTTTGTTGGAAACAAATGATTTGGTGGACGGTTTTTTGAAAAAACAATCAAAGGTGATCTTTCCGAAAAGCTTCACACTGCACCGCTCTATTCTGATAAAACATATCGCTACAGCAAGACAGGATATACTGTCCACCATACATCTTGAGTTTTGCAAAAAATTGGAATGTACCGCTAAAACCTGATACCCAAAAAGCATGAAAAAAATCGGGGTCTCTGAATTCGAAGCATCACAGAGAATCCGTCTGGATTTGAGCTCAGAGAAATCATTTTACCTTACAACGTGAGTTTTGATGCCCCAAAGGGCCATTTAAGACCAACAAACACGTTTATTTACGAAGAAAAAGACATGAATACAGTGGGTTGATTTGGTCCGACCCCAAAATTACAAAATTACCCAAAATTCGCATCGGGGGTTGAAGCTTCAGGAGAATAGCGTATGCTTTTAATTACAGGCGGCGCCGGTTTCATCGGCGCCAATTTTATTTTGCAGTGGCTGGCACACCGTGACGAGGCGGTGGTGAATCTGGATGCTCTGACCTATGCGGGCAATCCGGAGAACCTGCGCAGTGTGGAGAAAAGCGATAATTACCGGTTTGTGCATGGGGATATCACGGATGCAGACCTGTTGCAGCAGGTGTTTGCCCGATACCGGCCCCGGGCGATGATCCATTTTGCGGCGGAATCCCATGTGGACCGGTCCATCCACGGGCCGGAAGCGTTTGTCCATACCAATGTGACAGGGACTCAGCGGCTGTCGGGGGAACGGGGGAATGGGGTCTGACCGTTATAAGTAATTGAAATTATCAAGGATAATATCTGATTTCACCATCTAAAAATGGCTTATATTGAGTTTTTCAGGGGCAAAAGGCCTCTTTATTATCCGAATGATTATAGCAAGAGCAAAGCGACATTTTATTCCAGGCTACATCTGGCAGATAACTCATCTGTGCCATAAGCGGGAATCGGATATTCAAGTAGTTGAACTGACAGCAAAAATAGCGATTGAGTTTGCCTAACTTCCTGGTTAATTTCATCGTGATTCGATCGATCAAATAATTGTCGCCACGGCCCGCATTCATGATGGTTGACTGTTGATGACAAAATTCTTAATTACTATCATGTAAAATTGTTGAAAAATCCAAATTGACGTTCTCGACGTAATCGCTTATAGTTTTACCCTCCTTAAAATTCGATATGGATTACTGAGATGATCAATAAAGAGCATATTATAACCCTCCTAAAAGAATATAAAAAAAATCAGGCTGAACAGTTTGGTGTTGTCAAAATGGGTCTTTTCGGATCAGTTGCCAGAGGAAGCGTTAAGAAGGATAGCGATATCGATATTGTTGTTGAGTTTAAAAAGCGTAACCTATTAAACAGGATCGGCTTGAAAATGAGCTTGGAAGATTATTTAGACATGCCTGTTGATGTTGTTGCCTACAGGGGGGACTTAAACCCTCTTTTGAAAGAACGAATTTCAAGGGATGTTATTTATGTATGACCTTGAAATAGTAATCGACTTATTACATAAACTTCAAGAGGCCTTAAACAAAATTCAGGTAAGAATGCAGTCTGTGAAATCGGTCTCCGATTTGACTGACTCCGCAAAAGGCGTTGAAAAACTTGATTTGTTATGCATGCCTTTAATTGTAATCGGTGAGCTTGTCAAAAAAATAGATAAGCTAACAGACCAATCCCTTTTAAAGAATTATCCTGCGATCCCTTGGGCAGAAATAAAAGGGATGCGAAATATCGTTGTCCATGATTATTTCAATATTGACGCAGAGGAAATATTCAACACCTGTAAAGAGGATATCCCCAGACTCTCCAAAACGGTCGGTATTATGATATCGGATTTGGGGAGAAAATAAATGTAATTTGGGGGGCAGTATAATTTGGGGGGCAGCATACATATTATCGATCACAACTTTTTTGGAAAATGATTTAATTCATACTTTATTTGCTTGCATTATGATATAGTGCAAGCAAATAAAGTATAAAATGGGGTTGATATCATGCCATCAATCACTGTCAGGGAATTCAGGGGACATCACACTTAAATATTACCATCCGCCCTTAGCCCCTTGTCGGCGGCCCTTTTTTGAACTTCAGTTCGGTAAAAGCTGGGATTAGACCCTGACGTCGGGAGAATAGTATATGATTTTAGTTACAGGCGGCGCCGGTTTCATCGGCGCCAATTTTATTTTGCAGTGGCTGGCACACCGTGACGAGGCGGTGGTGAATCTGGATGCTCTGACCTATGCGGGCAATCCGGAGAACCTGCGCAGTGTGGAGAAAAGCGATAATTACCGGTTTGTGCATGGGGATATCACGGATGCAGATCTGTTGCAGCAGGTGTTTGCCCGATACCGGCCCCGGGCGGTGATCCATTTTGCGGCGGAATCCCATGTGGACCGGTCCATCCACGGGCCGGAGGCGTTTGTCCATACCAATGTGACAGGGACCCAGCGTCTGCTTGATGCAGCCCGCAGGCACTGGCAGCACCTCGATGGGCATGACAGGGAAACCTTCCGGTTCGTGCATGTTTCCACAGATGAGGTCTACGGCACCCTGGGGCCGGACGATCCCCCTTTCCGGGAAACCACCCCCTATGCGCCCAACAGCCCGTATGCCGCCAGCAAGGCGGGCAGCGACCATCTGGTGCGGGCGTACTTTCACACCTATGGCCTGCCGGTTCTCACCACCAACTGTTCCAACAATTACGGACCGTTTCAGTTTCCGGAAAAACTGATCCCCCTGGTCATTGCCAATGCCCTGGCAGGCAAGCGGTTGCCCATATACGGGGACGGCCGACAGGTGCGTGACTGGCTTTATGTTGAAGATCATTGTCGTGCCATTGAGCGGGTATTGAAGAGGGGCAGGGTGGGCGAGACCTACAATATCGGGGGGTGGAATGAAATGGCCAACATCGATATTGTTCGAAAAATCTGCGCGGTGCTGGATCGATGGGCGCCTTTGGCCGACACCCCCTTGAAACATCCTGAAACAGGGGTGGCGATCGGTCATTATGCGGATTTGATCGCATTTGTGGCGGATCGTCCCGGACATGACCGGCGGTACGCCATTGATGCCCGCAAGATCGAGACGGAACTGGGCTGGACGCCGGAAGAGACATTTGACACCGGAATCGGCAAAACCGTGAAATGGTATCTGGACAACCGGGGCTGGGTGGCGCGTGTTCAGGACGGCAGTTACCGGGAATGGATCGCGCAGCACTACAATCCATCGACATACAAGGCTGAGAAATGAAGATACTTCTGTTTGGCAAAAACGGTCAGGTCGGCTGGGAGCTGCAGCGGGCTCTCCAGCCTTTGGGGGAAGTCATTGCAACGGGGCGTGAACATGCAACTGGAGAAATGTGCGGTGATGTGAGCAATGTTGCCGGTATCCGTCGCACCATTGCCGGGGTCAAGCCGGATGTTGTGGTCAATGCGGCCGCTTATACCGCTGTGGACCAGGCCGAGAGTGAAGCCGGGCTTGCAAGGGCCATCAATGCCGTTGCCCCGCAGGCCATGGCCGAGGCCACGGAAAAACTCGGGGCCTGGCTTGTGCACTATTCCACGGACTATGTGTTTCCCGGCACCGGCACCGAGCCATGGGCGGAAGAGGACCGGACCGGGCCTTTGTCTGCTTACGGACGCAGTAAACTGGAAGGGGAACAGGGGATAGTCCAGGCATCCGGAAGATATATCATTCTGCGTACCAGCTGGGTATATGCTGCCCGGGGTAAGAATTTTGCCAAAAGCATGCTGCGTCTTGCCCGGGAGCGCGATACCCTCAACGTGGTGGATGACCAGTTCGGTGCCCCGACCGGGGCTGAACTGATTGCGGATGTGACCGCTCACATCATCCGCCGCCTTTTGTGCGGCAGGCAGACCCAGGAATCGCTTTCGGGGATTTATCACCTGGCCGCTGACGGGTACACCAGCTGGCATGGGTATGCGTGCCGGGTACTTCAGGCTGCGGAAGCTGCAGGGTATAAATTGAAGGTCAAAAGTGACGGGATCGGCGCCATACCCACGAGTGCCTATCCCACCCCGGCCCCGCGTCCGTTGAATTCCCGCCTGCGAACCGAAAAACTGAAACAGGCGTTTGACCTCCACCTGCCCCGGTGGGAGCAGGGGGTTGATCGCATGCTGGAAGAAATTCTTGAAACAGGAGATAATCAATGATGCAACACAAAGGAATAATTCTGGCCGGGGGTGCCGGCACGCGCCTGCATCCGGCCACCATATCCATATCCAAGCAGCTGCTGCCGGTCTATGACAAGCCCATGATTTACTATCCGTTGAGTGCGCTGCTGCTGGCGGGGATACGGGATATTTTGATTATCTCCACTCCCCAGGACATCCCGCGGTTTGAACATCTGTTGGGGGACGGAAGCCGTTGGGGCATCCATCTGGAATATGCGGTGCAACCCCGGCCGGAAGGACTGGCCCAGGCGTTTATCATCGGCAAAGATTTTATCGGTGACAGCCCATCAGCCCTGGTCCTGGGAGACAATATTTTTTATGGGCATAATTTTGTGTCTCTTTTGGACAATGCGGCCCGGCGCACCGATGGGGCCACGGTGTTCGCCTACCATGTCCAGGACTCCCAGCGCTACGGGGTGGCCGAGTTTGACGAGAACGGGCGGGTGCTGTCCCTGGAGGAAAAGCCCAGGGAACCCAAATCCAATTATGCGGTCACAGGATTGTATTTTTATGACAGCCAGGTGACCGGACTTGTCAGGGAACTGCGTCCTTCGGCACGCGGTGAGCTGGAAATAACAGACCTGAACCGGTTATATCTGGAACAGAACCAGCTGCACGTTGAACTGATGGGGCGCGGGTATGCATGGCTGGATACCGGGACCCACGACAGCCTTCTGGAGGCGGGCCTTTACATTGCCACCCTGGAAAAACGGCAGGGGCTCAAAGTGGCGTGCCCGGAGGAGATCTGCTTCCGCAAAGGGTGGATCGATGCGCAGCAGCTGGAGCAGCTGGCCCGGCCCCTGGAAAAAAACGGTTATGGAACATATCTGCTGCGAATTTTGAAAGGGAGGGTTTACTGATGCAGGCACAGAAAATGGATATACCGGATGTTGTTCTATTTACGCCCAGGGTGTTCGGAGACGAGCGCGGGTTCTTTTTTGAAAGCTACAATCAACAGGTATTCCAGGAGGCTACCGGCATCAAACCTGAATTTGTGCAGGACAATCACTCCCGATCGCAAAAAGGGGTGTTGCGCGGCCTGCACTATCAGCTTCCCCCGCATGCCCAGGGCAAGCTGGTGCGCATTGTGGCCGGCGAGGTGTTTGATGTGGCCGTGGATATCCGCAGGGGGTCGCCGTTTTTCGGCAAATGGGTGGGCGCTGTTTTGTCCGGGGAAAACAAACACCAGCTGTGGATTCCACCTGGATTTGCCCACGGCTTTGTGACCCGCAGCGCCACAGCGGAATGCCTGTATAAAACCACGGCGTTTTACGCCCCTGAAAGCGAGCGCTGCATCATCTGGAACGATCCGGATATCGGTGTGGACTGGCACTATGAAGACCCGCCGCTGTTGTCCGGTAAAGATCTGCAGGGATGCGCCCTTGCCGATGCTGAAGTGTTCGAGTGAGGTCTTTTAGCTTTATGCCAAGATTAAAAAAAATTTTACATGTCGGCTGTGGGCCGAATAGACTGAGGCATATCAAAGCGAGGTTTAATCCCCATGAATGGAAAGAAATCCGTTTTGATATTGACCCGGCTGTCGAACCGGATATTATCGGCACCTTGACCGATATGCGCAAAGTTGGCAGTGGTTGTGTGGATGCCATCTTCAGCAGCCACAATATAGAGCATCTATATCCTCATGAAGTCCCGGTTGCGCTGGCTGAGTTTCTGCGCGTGCTCAATGATGATGGTTTTGCTTTGATTACATGTCCTGATTTGCAGAGTGTCTGCCGCCTGATTGCAGAGGGCAGGCTCACTGACCCTGCATATAATTCCCCGGTAGGGCCTATTACCCCTCTGGATATTCTCTACGGACACCGCCCTCAGCTTGCTGCCGGAAATATGTATATGGCGCATCATTGCGGATTTACACGTAAGTCTCTGCAGACGGCTCTATGTTCTGCCGGGTTCAAATCTGTCGCTGCCAAGGCCAGGCCTGGGGCTTTCGATCTATGGGCACTGGCAAGCAAAAAGCCACGCACTGAAGGCCGGATGCGCACTTTGGCATTAGAATATTTTCCTGAGGCATGAGAGGATCGGCTGCGTCGGGCTATGACAGCATCGATGTCGGGGGCAGATACCAGGTAAAATGCATTGCCGTCAAACCCGGCGCCAAACTGTCCGTACAGATGCATCACCACCGGGCGGAACACTGGGTGGTGGTCTCAGGCACCGCCAGGGTGACCAACGGAGAAAAATCTTTTCTGGTCACTGAAAACCAGTCAACATATATCCCGGTAGGCCAGGTCCATGCCCTGGAAAACCCCGGAACCATCCCCCTGGAGCTCATAGAGGTCCAGTCCGGGTCGTATCTGGGAGAAGATGATATTGTGCGGCTGGAGGACAGGTATGGGCGGGTTGAGTGACCAGAGGGGGGAAATTCCGGGGAAATCTATGATAAGTTTTGTCAAGGGGAAAATGCCATTGGTTGGGAGTCGGACCAAATTAACTAATTGGAATTATGAGGGATATGAGTCAAAAACGTCTCAAAAATTCTCTTAAAAACCTTATTTAGCCCCCAAAAGAGACCGTTTAAGGTAGAACACATATCATTGGCCCGCGCAAATCGATATTTTATTCCAGACTAGATTCGGCACATAACTCACCGGTGCCATAAGCGGGAATTTCTTCTCAAGTTCTCGAAAGATCGCCATCGTTATTTGCAGTGGCTGTATCAGGCCAAAAAACGGTATAAAAACTAACGATACTGAACTACATGGTCTCTTCAAATCACATTCACCTGCTCGTATTCGATGCCGGGAAAAGGGATGTCATTCCCAAATCAATGCAACTGGTCGCAGGAAGAACCGGGC
>NZ_CM001488.1:3303579-3315352 GCF_000233695.2 Desulfobacter postgatei 2ac9
CCGCTGACCTTGAAACACTATAAATGATGTATCACGGCGGTTGCCGATCACATAGTCCCCAGAAAGCAAGGACCAGCGGGAAGATCTATTGTAAATGCAATGCTATTAATTTATCAATGCGACCGTATCAGGCAGCCTGATATGGAGCTGTCACCTCAAAATCCTTTTTGGATTTTTCAACAGCCAGCATATAGGCTACAAGTTTTCTTGCTACGGCCAGGGTCGCTCTATTCTTGTTCCCTTTCTCAATTCCCTTTCATGAATTTCAGCCAATTGAGGATTCCAATGTGGTGCAAGTTTTGCCGCCTCAACCAGAACAGTTTGCAAATGTTTATTTCGTTTTTGGATATCGGACCACGACTTTCTTTGCCGCCAGATTCTTTTTGAGCCGCGCAAAGGCCACAATAACTAACTGCCTGACGTACTGCTCCAAATCGCTCTACCTCACCTACTTCCAACACCCAGGTTAAAGCCGTCACCTCTCCAACCCCACCAATTGTTTGCAGCCGGGTTACCCGTTCTCGGATCAGCGGGTTTTCTTTTAGCACCCGTACGAGCTTTTTTTGAATATTAGTAAAAATCTCCAGATTTGACCTGCTAAGTTTTAACATTTCTGAGACGGATGATGGGACATGCTCAATGGTGTCCATTAATTCCCAGAAATAGCATTTGCCATGTAGCTTTTTTTTGTTATATTCAGCACCGACCTCCATTAAAAGTCCAGAGATTTTATTTTTAGTTTGGGTTGCTGTTCTGACTATGTGGTTTCTGTATCTTAAAATTCTTCTTAATTCTCGCAACTCGCTCGGAGCCATAAAACATTCCGGTAACAGATCAACTCTGAGAAGGTCACATATTTTCTGGGCATCAGATAGTATCGTTTTTCTTTTTAGCTGCTGTAATCGCTTTGAGCATTTCAGGATGAGCGACCTTGATATCATCGGCATAAGGTTTTATGAAGTCATAAATCCAGCCGGTAAACATTGTTGCTTCCATTGCAACCGTCCAAGGGCGGGGAAGTTGCTCCATCCATTCTTCCAATGCCGGCCTGGTTGCAGATATCACTCCATTCCCAAGAAGTGTTCCATCGCCTGCTTTAATACAATAAGCGATAATTTTTTTGTGGATATCTAAACCAATGTAATGCATACTCATTATGACCTCCTTGTGGTAATTGATTCTGGATGACTCAGGTTATTCCAGCCGCTTTCTAAAGCCATCATGCCGCTTGGAGGTCTTTTTGTAAAGAGAATCTGCCGATTTAAAATTCATTTTCCCTATGGTAAGATACCATTACCAGCTCGGAGGATAGGGCAATGCTGGGAAGCAACCTGAGCGCCGTAGCTGGTGACGGAGACATGGGGGGTGATATGCAGTCAATTGCGTATTGCCCCTCTCCCATGTTTCTGTCCATAATGCGTTAAATCCCGGGGGGTTGGGGGCTGGCCCCCAAATTAAAATCGGGTATTATTCCTTGCGTAACTTATGCATTCAAACACTTAATTATTAACATCCGCCTCAAATACATCTAAAAGAACCTCATGGCAAGAATCGCAAGCATGAAATGGATCACTTCAGAAAACATGAAAGAACCGGACGGCCCATGGGTGAGGAATCGTTTATCGATAAACTTGAATGTTATCTTGATCGAACTGTCAAGCCCCAAAAGCCCGGTCCGAAATGCCGGGATTCTAACAATTAAGTGTGGTGTCCGTATGCCGTAACAACTGTAGTTCTAACAGGTTAAAGTCCTGAAGGAGGAATTGTCCGTACGCCTTCTTAGCACCGGGAAGCAGCGTCTGGGTAACCAGAGGTTGTAAGTTTCTTATGGGCAAAGATGCAGGCCGTAACGAAAGTGAACCTATATGTAGCCTCGTCAACTAATTGAAGATGCCGACCTTTTGGACATCAAGGGAAGGCCGTAGTGCCTGGGAGTAGAAAACGGAAATCCTTTCAGGTGATCTTCCGGGGTAGCAGGGATGGCATGTATCGGAAGAATTGCAGTGCAGTGCGGGAGACCCAATGCGGTTACGGTGAAGGGCCGTTAACTGATGGATATAAGGAGATCCGAAATTCCATGGGGCTGTATTGGGAGTCGGAGGGGTTCATAGTACCGATTGAGGCTGAGGGACAACATAACCCCGGCCAAGGAAAGGGACCCTACTTTGTTCACGTAACTAACGAGCGGAGGATCAGGAGATTGCAATATGCTACTAACTCCGGATAGGATCAGGACGCTTCAGAGGAAGCTCTATTGTAAGGCCAAGCAGGAACCGGATTTTCGTTTCTATTCTTTATATGACAAGGTCTACCGGGCTGACATCCTTGGTCATGCCTATCGCCTTGCCCGGGCAAACAAACGGCGGTCGGGGTCGGATCAAATTAACTATTTGAAATTATGATGAATATGGCATAAAAACGCTTCTGAGATCGTCTTAGAAGCCTTATTTGGCCCCCAAAAGAGACCGTTTGAAGTAGGACACATATCATTGGCCCGCGCAAATCGACATTTTATCCCCGGATATATCTGGCACATCACGCATCGGTGTCATAAGCGAGAGTTCTTGCTCAAGTTTTCGAAAGATAAAAAACGTTGGGCGTATTGGCTGCTTGAAGCGAAAACATGAATTCAGTGGGTTGATCTGATCCGACCCCAAAATCAGGCCCCAAAATCAGCAGTGCCCCAGAATCCCGACTTTTTCAAGGTCACACCCCGCGGACTGAGGCAAGTCCCATAATACTCCCTGAGCAACTTCTCATTTAAGGAACATTACCCTTACAAAACTCCCATTCAGAAAACCTGCTGGTACATTTCAGGCGTATTGAATGCCTGCGCCAGGAGGCATCTATATTCCCTTCCATTGATTTGAGTCAGAGACAGCTTTGCGACCTGAAACTGCTTTTAAACAGGGCTTTTTATCCCTTGTTTATTACCGGGCTTTCCGGTTCAGGGAAATCCACCCTGGCCAAGGTGCTTTATGTCCGGTTCATGGAAATGCGCGCCAGGTCTGTAAGCCTCTTGGACGGCGATATTGTGCGCAAAAATCTTTCCAGTGAACTCAACTTTTCCAGGGATCACCGCAATCTCAATGTACATCGCATCGGCTTTGTAGCCTCAGAGATAACCAAAAACAGAGGGATAGTCATTTGCGCGCCTATTGCGCCGTACGGTCAGTCCAGGCATACTGTCAGGGAAATGATTTTGCCTTATGGCGGATTTATTGAAGTATTCATGTCCACCCCCCTGGAAATATGTGAACAAAGAGACCGCAAAGGTATTTACGCCAAGGCCAGGGCCGGAATCATGAAAGGCGTGACCGGCATTGATGATCCGTATGAAACCCCGCAAAGTCCTGAGCTGAGCATAGACACTAACCAGCTTACGCCCACTGAGGCTGCTCAGGAAATATTTCTTTTTCTGGAGGAACAGGGGTATATCAGGTAGGGCTTGAAAAAACAGATTTCATTAATTCACAAATAAATATAGCGAGCGCTGTACAATCAGAGAAAAGATCGAACGGTTGCATATCGGGAATTTGCCTCTTGCTAAAACGCCTGATCCCTGATAATTCGGAGACATGAATAACGACCTGTACCATTCCCATGACAAGCTTTTCAGAGAGACGTGGAGCGATCTTGCCAGTGCAAAGTCTTTTTTGCAGAACTACCTGCCGGGGAAGGTTCTGGACGTTGCCCGGCTTGATACCCTTGAAATCTGCAAAGACAGCTTTATTGAACCTGATTTGAAGGATTATTATTCTGATATGCTGTACAGGGTGGAGTTTGGGGAGTCCCCTGGATACATCTATTTTTTGTTTGAACACAAAAGTTTTCCTGACCGTAATATCCATCTGCAGCTTCTTGAATACATGGTCAAAATTTGGCGGCTTGGACAAAAGCAGGGCGGATGCGGCAAGTTGCCCATAGTTGTGCCATTGGTATTGTATCATGGCCGATCCAAGTGGCGGATTAATGAAAATTTTCTATCGGGTTTTAATGGCCCTGTGGAGTCATTGGTCGAATATATCCCCGATTTCAGATACGTGCTGTATGATCTGTCCGAATACAGTGACGATGAGATCAGGGGGACGGTCATGGCCCGAGTAACCATGCTGCTTTTAAAACATGTATTTGAACCGGATTTGGCTGACCGCCTGCCCGATATTTTTTCATTGTTGAAAGAATTGTCAAAGAAAAAAACGGGTTTGCAATATTTTGAGTCTCTGGTAAAATATGTGTTCAGTCACGTGGATGATATCACTGTGGATAAAATGCAAGCCATAGTGCATAACGCGTTACTGGAAGATAAAGGAGAATACATCGTGACACTTGCAGAAAAATTACGAAAACAAGGTCTGGAGCAAGGTCTGGAGCAAGGTTTGGAGCAAGGTTTGGAGCAAGGTTTGGAGCAAGGTTTGGAGCAAGGTCTGTTTGAAGCTGTGGAACTCGGTATCAGTATAAAATTTGAAGATACAGAAGAGACCAGAGCTATAATAGAGAAGATAAAGAAGGTAAAGAACATAGGTCTGCTGAAAGCCCTGAAAGAAAGTCTTAAAACAGCAGATTCTCCTTCCGACCTAATCCGTATCATCGACAATTGAGAAGTCCAAAGCTTGTTTACTCAAAGGTGCTGGTTGGGGGTCAAGAGAATCTGGGGACATCTATGATAAGTTTTGTCAAGGGGAAAATGTAGGCTTTGTTTTCAAAAAACGCGAGAAAAATTTACGTTTTTTTCAGATCAAAGATTGAGCGCAAGCTCTTGAGTGATGCGGCTCAAGCCCTGTTGAATAAGGTCATAGCCTTCCTCGAAAAGGGATGGCTGTGCAAGCGTCTGCAGTACCTCATTTTGGAAAGTCTTTGAAATAATTGGGTTTTCAAAATACGTGATTGAGGTAATTGAGGTCCACAGCCATTTCCAACCTAATTGCGTAACTTCATAAAATGATTGACTTTTCTTCTTTTGAACGACGCCGCGCACGATCAATTTTTTCAATTCATAGCGAATTTGGGTGGAATTTCGAAAATAGTGGGGCAGGGCGTTTGCTATGTCGGCGGTTTTGAATCCATGGACACTGTATTTTGGCTTGAGCAGTTCCTCACATAACTCGAATTGCCGCTCTTTTCTCAGGTCCGGGGGAGTCACTGTTTTGTCGAGATGATGGGTAACGGGCTTTTTGAAGATGTCGGTTTGCCCTTCGCAGATAGAGGTAACATCGACATCGGCGCAGCAGTCAAGCAGCCTGTTGTTGCACCCGAGTCCGAACCACAGATAAGCCTGCAGATAGAGTACAGGTTTTTGCAGCCCCAGCGATTTGGGGTTATTGATGGTAGTTTCGGTACGGATGAGATAACCGGTTTTGTTGTACTGCTTGATGGAATTTCCCCTGAACCAGTGTTTGATGCAGGCATTATTGTCATACAATCTCCGGAAAGTCTTTGAAATGGAGCGGGCGGGCCGCTTGCTGAAGATTTGGGCAATGCTGTCGGGCCATCCGACGCGTGAGAATTTATCAATTAGACGTTCGAAGAGATTGGTAGAAAAACGGGAAGATTTGAAGATGAGATTGGAATGATATAATTATGACCGTTGAAATAGAACTCGCAGGGGAAGGGCAGATAGGAAGATATTTTTAGATAGCACGGGCCACCAAGGATTTCATCGTGAAAATAGATGTAATATTGCTTGACTGGTTTGCGGCATTTGTAAAGTCGATGGAATTTTTTACCGTTTTTTGATGTCAGTTCCCGGGCAGCCATGGTTTGCACCGGTTCCTTGTCGCCCAGGATGCAGAAGACAAAGTTCCCCTTTCCCTGAAAGCCATTGGCGTAGTGCTTTTGAACATACTGCAGCTTGGCGCCATCTGTACCTCCATCCACGGCCGGCCACCAGAAAATCGGGATATCGTATTTTGCCGCCTGCTTTGAGATATGGGTGTTTAGCTGATCGGTGACAATTCGCATGACACCGTTGGAGGGCTTGGAAAATCCCAAGCTCCTCAAAAAGATGACAATGTACCCGATGGAAAAGAAACTCCGGATGTATCCTCGAATGATAACGAGATCGAAACAAGTGTAATTAAATTTGATATTTTCAGAGAATTGATCTACAAAAGTGTTGTCCATGGGTTTTTCTTTTTTTTTTGAGGTTAGGTGTGGTAACTCAACCTTAATTTTTATAAGGATAACCCATGGCATTCAAGACTTTTCTATGTTGGCAGGTTTCGGAACTTTAGTTTGGTAAGACATCACAGATTCACGTCCGGGCGACCCGGCAATTCTCGTTGCGGACAGTAGACGGGCTCGAGAAGAGTTGCGTTGGAGTCCAGAATATACTGATATTGAAAACATTATTCAGACTGCCTGGATTAGATATCAATAAAGCGAACCAACGTGTATAGTATGTGGCGAAAATTTCCCATTTGTAGAGAACCTGGTGCGTTCAGGCCTGTTACTCCTGACCAAATTGGGTGTAAAGGCCCATGATGTCGCTCAACAGCCTCGGCTGTCCACTTCTGGTTTTCAAGAAACCCATAGCCAAGCCCATCCCCCTTGGTACGGCTGAACGGATCATGGATCGAAGACATGTGATCCAGGTGGCTGTAATTCTGTTTACCCTCACGCTCCTCTCCGTTGCCGGCATGGTAACGATCTTCTATTCCGCCATTGCTTTAGGCGATCACGCAACCGCTGAACTTGCAAGAAATATCGGTTTTGGCGGGGGTGTTCTGGGTTTAAGTCTTGCCTTCCTGACGATGCTGTATCGACAATATGCTCATTTAACCGCCCCACTTTATGCTTTGGCCGGTGGTATTTTCATGACAGGCATAGCCTTGCACTTTGAAATTCGATTTCCGGGCATCGCCCTTCAATCCATTTTCCTAACGTTGGCAGTATTTTGCATCATGCTCCTGCTCTATGCTACGGGCACGATTGCAGTAACACGTAAGCTAATAATCGTTATTTATGCCGCGACCGCTTCCATTGCCTTGGCATATTTGTTCAGCTTTCTGTTGATTTTTCTGGATTTCCATATCTCGTTTCTCCATGGTGCAGGAACCGGCGGCACTATCTGGTTCGGCTTCATTGCGGTCACCGCAGCCATTAATATGGTGTTGGATTTTGAACGGATAAATCAAATCGAGGGTCGAAAACAACCTGTCTTCATGCCTTGGTACGTCGGACTCGGTCTGATGATTACCATGGTTTGGCTGTATGTTTCCATCCTTCGGATGCTGGCGACTGTTCGGCGTTAACGATTTGAATGGAAAAATAACCATGCCAAAACAACAAGTATTTGTAATCGGGCACAAGGGCCTGGTGGGTTCGGCTATTGTCCGTCAGTTGGAGCGAAAAACCAATATCGAGCTTCTTACTGCTACACGCAGCGAACTGAATCTGTTGGATCAGGCAGCGGTGCAGACCTGGTTTGAAAACAACCCGGTCGATCAGGTATATGTAGGCGCAGCAAAGGTGGGGGGATTCATGCCAACAATGAATACCCGGCTGAATTTATCTATGAAAATTTGATGGTTGAAGCCAATCTGATTCATGCGGCACACCAGGCAGGTGTGCAGAAACTTTTGTTTCTGGGCTCGTCCTGCATTTATCCCAAGTATGCAAAACAACCCATGCGTGAAGATGCTTTGCTTACAGGCCCTTTGGAACCTACCAACGAACCCTACGCCATCGCAAAAATTGCCGGAATCAAGCTGTGTGAAAGCTATAATCGGCAGTATGGACGCGATTACCGCAGTGTGATGCCCACCAATCTTTACGGACCCAATGATAATTTTCATCCCCGGAACAGTCATGTGATACCGGCCCTGCTGCGCCGTTTTCACGAAGCCAAAGAGGCCGGAAAAAAACAGGTTACAGCATGGGGAACCGGCAAGCCTATGCGTGAATTTCTGCATGTGGATGATATGGCTGCGGCCTGTGTCCATGTCATGGAACTGGACACAGAAACCTATCAGGCCCATACGCAACCAAAGATGTCCCACATCAACGTGGGGTCGGGGGTCGATTGCACCATCCGGGAATTGACCGAAACTGTCGCAAAAGTGGTCGGGTTTGAGGGTGAGATTGTATGGGATACCAGCAAACCTGACGGCACACCGCGCAAACTGCTGGATGTGTCGCGCCTGAAGGCCCTGGGGTGGGAGGCATCTATCGGTTTGGAAGATGGGTTGCGTCAGACCTATGCCTGGTTTCTGGACAATATTGATAAGTTCAGGCGATAGATTTTTTGTATATTCGCTTTTCAAAGGTGTTTATCATGATTCAGCCAATCATCATTGCCGGTGGCTCCGGCACAAGACTCTGGCCCATGTCCAGAAAACTGTATCCCAAGCAATACCTGGCCCTGGCCGGTGATCTGAGCAGGACAGGCTGGTAACCTTCGGAATCGTCCCTGACAAGCCTGAAACAGGGTATGGCTATATCCGCAAAGGGGAGAACCTGGGTGACACCGGATTCTGTGTGAGCGGTTTTGTGGTAAAACCTGGTGCGGCCAGGGCGGAAACCTACTTGAATTCAGGCGATTATTTATGGAATAGCGGCATGTTCATGTTCCGGGCACAAAAATATATTGAAGCGCTTGAACTGTTTCAACCAGATATAATTAAAACCTGCAAAGCAGTCATGGAAAATAGCTCTCAGGACATGAATTTTATCCGGGTGATCAACGGTGAGTAGAGGTCCAGTCCAGATCGTATCTGGGAAAAGATGATATTGTGCGGCTGGAGGACAGGTATGGGCGGGTTGAGTGATCAAAGGGGGGAGAAGATGCAGAAGACTGGTCCCATCCGCAGTGCCTTGAACGGATGATGGCCCCTTTGCTGGAAGACGACACTCTGATGGGGCCCGGGGCCGGATCAAGGCCCGCAACTACAATATCCAGACCATGAACACCAGCTGGAAACCTTTTTTGAGGGATCAGCGATCGGTTTCACGCCATTGATTCCTGCAAGATTGAGGCGGAACTGCGATTAACCGATTCCAAAAATATCGAAATCATATTATGATTTCGATAAAATGATTTATGATAAATTACAGGATAAACGCTGATGCCCGATGATATTGCAGAACTATTTGCAGCCCCGGAAGGAAAAACTCTCGAGTTTAAACGGGATTTGTCTTCAATGAAGCAGATCATGAAGACGGTGGTTGCCTTTGCCAATACCGCTGGTGGCAAGCTTATCATCGGTAAGGACGATGATGGTAGGGTGTTTGGGGTGGAAGATCCGCTTTTGGCGGAAGAAAAGTTGTCCAACGCCATTGCCGACTCCATTATGCCATTGATCATGCCCGATATTGAAATTATTTCATGGGAAGGCCGTCCCCTCATCTTAATTCGTGTGGTACACTGGCCCGGCCCGTTTTATATAAAAAGTCAAGGCCCTTTGGAAGGCACTTATATTCGACTGGGATCGACAAATCGCAAAGCTGGTCCGGAATTTATCGCTGAAATTGAACGGATGCACAAAAATAAATCATTTGATCAACTTCCTTGCCCGGCTTTTGACATAGAGGCCCTTGATATTCCGTTTCTTCAAACTCGATGATCCAGTTTTTAAAAATTGACATGGAACGTATCTACCAGTTATTATCCCCATGTTAACAGAATGCTTTATATTTTAATGATGGGGAGGATTGATAATTTCCCCAAGGTTTTAGATTCATGTGTTTTTTGGAATCATTTGACTTTACAAAATGCTCTTTTAAAAATACCGAGATCTGCTTGAAATGGGATTCTGGGTCATCACTGTGAATGATTTGTTCGACAAAGGATAAGATGCTGTCAACTTTGACGATATCACATAGGCTGCCAACAGTTTTTGCGGGCAGTTTGTTATTTATCGAGGCCACCTGGTCCGGATGAAGGAGGAGACAATGATCAACCAACAGACTCAGGGTCAAACTTCTGTAAGACCCATCTTTACCAGGTTGTTTGGTCAAATTTCCCCACCCTTCATTACCCTTGTGGTCTTGAATAAAAACCTCTACTAACCATCTGAGTGTAAAAGCATCTATTATATCAGCATATCGCCAGGTCAGGTCCGAAGCGACAAGGTACCGATAGTCCTCTTCTCCAGTGTATTTTATTGCAATGACAAATCGTTTTTTCTATGGGCACACACATGTATTCTGGCACTTTTAATAAGTACAACAACCCCTTTGCCTCCGCGTATATGTATGGTTTTTTGAATCGGTTGAATATTTTCAAAATATTTTTCCACTTGATTTTTTACTGTTTTTGAATGAAATATTTTGATTGTACCTTATTTGACTAATGACTTGAGCGCTTCCTGCAATTTTTGAAGCTTCATCCATGAACTCAGCATTACCATACAAGGCATCTGCAACAATTGCTTCTATTTTATTTCAGGGTGTTGCTGTACAAGGTTTTTAAAGAGCTATGGAAATACTTGAAATAGTTGGATATTCATCTGATCGCACCGGCTTTTTCGAGCGTTTTGATTTTGGTACTCCAGCCTTTTTTAACCTTTTATCCTCCTTGACCCCATTCGCTGATTTTTGGATCAGGAACATGAAAGGCGTAGCCTATTGGAATGGTTATTTTCGGTGTTACCAATACCAAAAATACCAAACTTTGCCCCATGCAAAAACCGCCTGTTGATTTTGTCTTTTATTTTGTTGACGCCAAAAATTTTTGTTGTGCATTTACTGCGCTTTTTATCGGAATCATCAATACTGACAACGCCTTTGGTGATACCATATACTTTGAAAATAATTTTGAGACTGAAGTGGAACAGATGCTCCCAAGCAATTTTAGAATGGCGAAACATCCAGGAAAGTGCTGTTTTTATACCGTCCTATGCTGATACGGGAAAAGCAGTCCAATTGATGCTGTTGGTTAAAATGATTCCAGTGATGCAGAAACCCAGCCAGAATTTTTGTGATTTACTTAAGGTCATCCCAGGGGAAGACTCTGTTAACTCAGTATTCAGTGACTCGGTATAATTTTCAACAAACGGCAACAGCTTCTCTATTAACACATCCGCCTCATTTATATTTTCAGGAATGAAGCGATATAGCGCAATGGAACCCTTGTATTCAAGTAAAACTTATTTTATCCTGCTCATTGGAGGCTGGCCAACCGATGGGTGAGATATCAGCTGGAATAGTTGGTATTATACCATCGACTTGACCAGCCTTTACATTTTCCAATATTGTGACATTGTCTAATCCCAAAAACTGGATCATCGAGTTTCAGGGTTTTTACGCTGACTTTTTTACCAAATTTTTCCTGTATTTCAGTAATGGCACTTTTAAGTTGTCTTGGATTTTTCTTCACAATATCAATAACTTCATCATGCATCTCACTATGGATCAGCGGCGTTCTTCCAGAACGTGGTTTATCAATTAAAGAGTCAAATTGATATTTTCCCATCCATCAATCCACTTCGAAACTGTTTCCTGAGTGGTCAAACATATTTGTGAAATCTGACTGATACTATACCCAGAGTTGCTCAATCGGATTGCTTGAGCCCTGAGTTTAGTACGGTTTGACTCTTCATCCGAAAATTCAATAAGTGACAGCCATTTTAATGCCAACGGCTCAATTGGAGAAATAAATTTTTTACCCGTACGTCTCATCTGATATCCTTGCTATGCAAATTTAAAAAACAATGATTTGTTGCAAAGCAAGATTATACAGGAATTATATTTGTCCACCTACTTATCAGCCGGTTCAGGGAGGTGGATCAGCGGCACCGCGAATTTGAGCAGGCCGTCAGTGACTATGCCTGGA